>JAAUPU010000750.1 GCA_012032975.1 Caldilineaceae bacterium
CGTTTTGATTTTGGGGAGGCCTTTGCCTTCGAGACATCGGTCAACAACGTGATCGGCCAGCGCATCTGGTTGACAGTCGCCATTCTTTTCTCGACGCTGATTGTGACCTATCTGGTTGCGATCCCCGTGGGCATCTATGCCGCGGTCCATCGCCACTCTGCGGAAGATTACGGCCTCACCATCTTTAGCTATCTGGGCCTGGCATTGCCAAATTTTCTGCTGGCGCTGCTGCTGCTCTACTTCAGTGTCACCTACTTCGACACGAGCGTGGGTGGGCTTTATTCACCCCAATACAAGGACGCTCCCTGGAGCTCGGAAAAGGCGCTGGACCTACTGAAGCATCTGATTGTGCCCGCGGTGGTGCTGGCCTGGTCCGCGACGGCCTTCCAGTTGCAGACTGTGCGCGCCACCATGTTGGACGAACTCAACAAACTCTATGTCACTGCGGCGCGCGCCCGCGGCGTGCCAGAGAACAAGCTGCTCTTCAAATACCCTGCACGGTTGGCGCTCAACCCGGTGGTCAGCACCATGGGGTTCGACGTCAACCGCATCTTCTCCGAATTGCCCATTGTGGCGTTGGTGCTCGGTCTGCCAGAGTTGGGCGAGCTACTGATCACTTCCTATCTGGACCTGGATATGTTCGTGGCCGGCGCGATCCTGCTCATGCTCACCTTTATGATCGTCGTCATGAATTTTATCGCCGACATCGCCCTGGCTCTCTTGGACCCCCGCGTCAAACTGGAGCGGGGCTGACGCGCGATGCAATTGCCAGCAACTCTTCTTCAGAGCCGAGCGGCGCCGCCTCCTCGAAGGAGCAGGAGCGCAAACTTCGCTACTACTCTGCAACCCAATGGCAGCTGGTTTGGTGGCGTTTCCGGCGTCATCGTCTGGCGCTGGTGGGCAGCGTGGTGCTGCTCTCCATCGCGTTTCTGGGCCTCTTTGCCGAGTTCTTCGCTCCCTATTCTGGCACGACGCGCAACCTGGATTATCTGCTGGGTCCACCGCAGGCGCCTCACTTCTGGGATGACAACGGCTTCTCGCTCCGCCCCTTTGTCTATGGCGTCACCACCGCCCGCGACCCGGAGACCCTGCGCTTGATGCCAACGATCGACCCCAACGTACGTTGGTACATCTACTTCTTTGTACAGGGCGAGCCATACGACTATTTCAACCTTTTCGAATCGGACATCCATCTATTTGGGACCGAAGAAGGATTCATCCATCTCTTCGGCGCCGACGACTTGGGGAGAGACCTTTTCTCGCGCTGCATGTTCGCGACCCGCACATCGCTCTCCATCGGCGTACTCGGCGTGCTGATCTCGTTTGTGCTGGCGCTGATCATCGGCGGCGCAGCCGGCTATTTTGGCGGCTCGGTGGACTATCTGATTCAACGCTTCACCGAGGTGGTCCGTGTGATTCCGATCATCCCGCTTTACATGGGGCTGGCCGCCGCATTCCCGCGCGAATGGTCCACTGAACAGGTTTATTTTGCAATGACCTTGATCCTTGGCCTGGTGGGTTGGCCCACGCTGGCGCGGCGTATTCGCGGCCAGCTGTTGACCCAGCGCCACGAAGATTACGTCATCGCCGCGCGCATCTCTGGCTCGACTGCCAGTCGCATCATCGGTCGCCATCTGCTGCCCGCATTTGCTGGCTATATCATCGTCGATCTGGTGATCTCGTTTCCCTATGTGATCCTGAGCGAGACAGCACTCAGCTTTGTCGGCCTTGGCCTGCGTCCGCCGGCCATGAGTTGGGGTATCCTGCTCCAGGATGCGCAGAACATCCGCGCCATCGAACAGGCGCCGTGGCTCTTTATCCCCGCGGCGTTCGTGGTGACTCTGTACTCGCCTTCACCATCATAGGCGACGGCATGCGCGACGCCGCCGACCCCTATTCTTAACAGGCCAAGGGTGTCCGTATGTCCGAAAATGGCCGAGAGGCCGGCAGGCTATTGCTTGAAGTAGACAAACTACATGTTGCCTTTTTCACCGACGAAGGCACGGTGACCGCGGTGGATGGCGTCAGCTTCGAGGTGCGCAGCGGGCGCACGCTGGGCATCGTGGGCGAAAGCGGCTCGGGCAAGAGCGTCACGGTCAATTCGGTGATGCGTCTGTTGCCCGCTTCGGGCAAGATCACCCACGGCAGCGTGCGCCTGCACCGCGCAAATGGCGACATCACAGACCTCACCCAACTGAAATCCAACAGCCGCCAGATTCGCGAGATTCGCGGCGGTGAGATTGCCATGATCTTCCAGGAGCCGATGAGCTCCTTTTCACCCGTCCATACCATCGGCAATCACATCACCGAAGCCATCCTCCAACATCGCAACGTCAGCAAGAATGAAGCGCGGGAGATCGGCATCGAAATGTTGAGCCGAGTCGGTATCTCCAACCCGGAGCAGCGATTCGCCCAATATCCTTTCGAGCTATCGGGCGGCATGCGCCAGCGGGCGATGATCGCGGTGGCGCTCTCCAGCCAGCCCGCGCTGCTGATCGCGGATGAGCCGACCACCGCGCTGGATGTGACGATCCAAGCCCAGATCCTGGACTTGATGCGCCACCTACGCGACGAGTTCCAAATGGCCATCGTCTTCATCTCCCATGATCTGGGGGTCATCTCCCAGATGGCCGACGAGATCATCGTGATGTATCTGGGCCGCGTGATGGAGCGAGGCTCGATCAAGGAGGTAATCCGCAATCCGCAGCACCCATACACGCGCAGTCTGCTGGAATCCATCCCTCATTTACGCAATCTGGGCCAACGGCTAACTTCCATCGGCGGCGACATCCCCAGCCCGCTCGAACGGCCCACGGGTTGCCCTTTTCACACCCGTTGCACCAAGGTGATCGCCGGCGTCTGCGATGTGCGCGAGCCTGCCGTGACAACCTTCAGCCCGACCCACTCTGTGAACTGTTTTCTGTACGAATGAGCGCGAATATGAATGAACATTCCACTAGAAGCGACCCGCCCCTGCTGGAAATCAAGAACCTAAAATGCTACTTCCCGATCCGCGGTGGGTTTATGGGGCGGGTCAGA
>JAAUPU010000751.1 GCA_012032975.1 Caldilineaceae bacterium
GGCCTACTGCGCCAGCAAGGCCGGCCTGGGGCTGCTCACGAAGGTGCTAGCAATCGAGTGGGGACCGCGCGGAGTAGCCGTCAACGCGGTTGCGCCGACCGTCATCTTGACGCCGATGGGTGAACAGGTCTGGGGCGATCCGGCCGTCGGCGCGCCGATGCTCGCGAAGATCCCGCTGGGGCGCTTCGGCCAGCCGTTTGCGCCAGCCATAGGTGCGGCGCTCCGGCGTGTCGTCCGACACAGCCAGCAAGAACGCAGGCCAACTGGCATAGGGCGCCATGCCATCGCTTCCCCAGCCGCCGATGCCCTGGGTTGAAGAGAGATCGGCCGTGCGCATGAGCTCCAGCGCGGCGGCAAGCGAGGGGACGACCGCGGGCCACTCGTCCGGGTCCACGTCCTCCAAGGGCGCGCCGCGGATGCGCTGAGAAATGGCATAATAACCACCAAAGGCGGACCCGATTTCGAATACTTTGGGGATCGGTAGACCCGGCGCGGCAAAAGCAAACGCGCGCTCGTCGTTGCGGAAATCATCGACGTACGTTCCAAAGCGGATGACCAGGTCATCACCCAGGCGGCGAAAACCAAAGCAGCGCGACCATGCGCCTTCGCCGACGTATTCGACTGTTTGAGCGTCAGCACCGTACTGCTCTGCCAGAAAGAGCTGCGCCTGCTTCAGATCGACGCCTTCGCCATTCGCCGCGATCATGCGCCCACCCCAAGCTTCAATTCAGCGTTGAACCAGTCGCGAAGCATTTCACGCTCCGGCCTTTCTTGCAGCACCCAGGCATCCGTGTGTTCTGGGAAGGGAAGGGATAGAAAGGTGAAGTTGCCGTCAGGAGACGCATCCATGAGGTAACTTCTTGTGGCCTCAACGCTGGATTCGTGGCTGATGAACTGCGGTCTTGATCCCAGCCGCCGAAGTCGCTCTGCCGCCGCTGCTCGGTCGCTGCCAGGATAGGGCCACTCTTTGACGCCATCGTAGTGGCTGTGGCAGATGAACCCACGCCACAACGAGGCGATCGCGTCATCGTGGAGTCCAATGAAATTGCACGCGATGGCGCCGCGCGAGAAGCCGGCAAGGAATACATTTTCGCGGTCGCCGCCCATGGTCGCGCAGATATGGTGGACCGTCTTCTGACAATAATCGACCGTGGCATCGACGTCGCCCCACCAGGTCAGCTGGTTTTCCATCTTCTCGATATTGACGTAGGGCATACATACCCAGATCGCGCCCACGCCGCCCGAAATACCGTAGCCCAGGTTGCTGCCTTCGACAGTGCCCGGGCAGGTCTTGTATTGGTTGCCCGCGTATTCGACGATGACCGGGAATGTCTTTCCGACTTCCCAGTTGGTCGGCAAATAGAGCAGATGATAGACGTCACTTCCGGCGTAGTCGTCAATGGTTTGCCTGACCCGAAGAGCCGGGGCCGGCGCGGAATTTGTAGCGGGAGGTGTGGTGAGATCTGGCGTCATCTGTGGGATTCCTCGTGAGTTGCGAACCGTTGCGAACCGGCGCCTGTTCGGCAAGGCACTCAACCATTTGCAGAATGGTCGGCAAGGGCTTCATCGATCGCACGTTGGGCGATGGCAGCCAATGCCGGATTGGTCTGTTGATAATAGGGGAGGGCAATCAGCCCCATGGAGAGCGCCCAACCGCGGCCACGCGCCCAGGTTGCGTCATCGACCTGCAACGCCGTCCGAAACAACGCTCGTGTGTCGGCGGAAAGATACAGCCATGCAGCCATGACATCGCTCGCGGGGTCGCCCACATCCAGGCAGCCGAAGTCAATCACAGCGGTGAGCCGACCTTGTTGCGCCAATAGATTGCCCGAATGCAGATCTCCGTGGACCCAGACGGGCGGCCCGGTCCAGGCTGGTGCGCGGAGAGCGCTCTCCCAAGCCTCGGTGACTGCATCGATATCCACCAGATCTCCCAGAGCGGCGATAGCGGCGCGGGTCTGCGCGTCGCGCGTGGTCAGCGGTGCGCCTCGGCCCGAGTTGTGCGGCCCAGGGGATGGACCATCCGTCGTGTCGATGCGATGCAGGTCGGCGATAAATTCCGCCAGATCGATCGCGGTCTGGTGTGGGTCTGCCATCTGCGCCAGCGTCGCGGTCGCGCCGTCGATCCAGCGGTAAATGGACCAGTGCCAGGGATAGCCTTCGCCCGGCTGCCCTTGTGCAAGCGGGAGAGGGATGGCAAGGGGCAAATGCGGGGCCAGTTTCGGCAACCACTGCTGCTCCTTTTTCACCTGTGCCACGGCCCAATGGATGCGAGGCAGCCGTATGACCCTCTCATCGCCGAGCCGGAAGAGCGCATTGTCCGTCCCTGCCGAGGGTACAGGCTCCACAGGCAGGTCAGCCCATTTTGGGAACTGGACAGAGAGCAGCCGCCGCGCGAGCAAAGCGTCGGTCTCCACCTCGTCAGCGTGCATTTTTCTAACCATTGACTGTTCCGCTTCAAGTGCTGCTGAAAGCCCACGATCTCCGATTGCAAAAGCCGTTGTGGAGCGACAATCAGTGGCCACATTCTTCTGCCACATGAGATCCGATTGAACCCAGTCATCCTTCTGGAACAAGAACCTCCTCGGCGACGGGGCCACGCACGGCCACCGGTCGTGCGTATTCGCCCAACGCCGCGATCCGCTCCTCCAGGTTGGCGGCGTCCTGAAAAAGCAGCCCAAAGTCTCGCTCAACGGGGAGCTGGCTGGGCGGATACCGTCGCCAATCTTCACCGTCCACCGCCATCGCGTATCCATCGCGCTGGAAGCGTTCGATCGAGCGGCGGCGCAGTTCGGCCAGTGGCGCGACATACATGGGGTTGCGGGCCAGGTTGCGAGTTTCACGCGGATCGGCGACCCGGTCGAAGAGCCATTCGCGGTCGTCGGGTGCGGAGTAGACATACTTCCAGCGGCTGTCGGTGGTCATATACTCGCCATACCGTCCTTGCTGGAACTGGCTGTAAACCGTGCGGTTCGCCACGTCGCCGGCGGCCAGATCGGCCAGATCGACGCCTTCGTCGGAGACGGGTGGCAGGTT
>JAAUPU010000060.1 GCA_012032975.1 Caldilineaceae bacterium
GCGCGCGGCTGGGGAAAGACCTTGAAGGTCGTCTCTACGAGGAGACCCAATGTCCCGAGGCTGCCGACAAACAGTTTGGGCAGGTCGAAACCGGCCGCGTTCTTGACAACCTTGCCGCCGCCGCGCACCAGCCGACCCCGGCCATCCACAAAGCGCACGCCAATCAAGAAATCGCGCACGCCGCCATAGCGCACCCGACCGGGACCGCTGAGTCCGGCAGCCACGGTGCCGCCCAGCGTTGCGCCCCGGTCGGCCAAGGGTGGGTCGAAGGGGAGATATTGGCCGTTGGCGGCCAGCGTGGCTTGAACCTCGCTCAGCCCCGTGCCGGCCAAGGCCGTGATGGTATATTCGCCCGGATCGTATTCCAGAATGCCTGTGAGCGAGCGCATCTCCAGCGCCGCGCGATCGCGCGGGGTCGAGAGGGCGGGTTTGCTGCCGCCGCCGACCGGGTGCAGCCAGAGACCGCTCCGCACTGCCTCGACCACATCGTCTATCGACTGAACCTGGATGTTCTCTGCGACGAAGTTCATGCTCGTGAAATCACCCCTGCTTTTTCCAACGGGTGGGGTGCGTGGCTGAAGCCGCCGGCAAGCCCCTCGCCGGGTAGCTTCTTGCCCCGGTTGGCCAGCTCCTTGGGGTCGATGGCCCGGCGCACTTCGTTCATCACCGCCAGATCGACGGCGCTGAACATGTCGCCCATGTAGGCCAGCTTTTCCATGCCCACGCCATGTTCGCCGGTGATCGAGCCGCCGAGTGCGATGCACATGTGCAGGATCTCGCCGGCAACTCTTCCGCGCGTTCCAGCGCGCCCGGCTCGCGGCCGTTGTAGAGGATCAGCGGGTGGAGGTTGCCATCGCCAGCATGGAAGACATTGGCGACGCGCAAGTTGTGGGCCGCGCTCAACTTTTCGATCTGCGCCAGCGCCTGGCCGAGCTTGCCGCGCGGCACCACGCCATCCTGCACAATGTAGTCCGGGCTAAGCCGTCCCACCGCAGAGAACGCGCCCTTGCGCCCCTTCCAGATGCGGGCACGCTCGGCATCGTCCTGGGCGACGCGCACCTCGCTGGCGTCGGAGCTTTCGATCACCTGCAACAGATGGGCAAATTCGGCTTCCACCTGCACGGCCTCCCCCTCCAGTTCGACGATCAACAGCGCGGCCGCGTCTCTGGGATAGCCCGCATTCACCGAGGCTTCGGCCGCTTCGATGGCCAGCCTGTCCATGATCTCCATCGCGCCGGGCAACAGGCCAGAAGCCACCACATCGCCCACTGCATCGCCGGCCGCCTCCAGGCTGGCGTACGAGGCGAGCACCGTGCGGTAGACCGGCGGCTTGGGCAGGAGCCGAAGCGTGATCTCCAGCGCGATGCCGAACAGCCCCTCGCTGCCCACAAAGAAACCGGGAAGGTCCGGCCCGACGCTTTCCAGGCTTTCGCCGCCCAGATGGACGATTTCGCCCTCTGGCAATACGGCCTTGATGCCCAGCACATGGTTGCTGGTCATGCCATATTTCAAGCAGTGGGCGCCGCCGGAATTGAACGCGACATTGCCGCCGATGGTGCAGATCAGCTGGCTGGAGGGGTCCGGTGCGTAGTAGAGGCCGTGGGGGGGCGGCCGCGGCGGAGACGTCCAGATTGACGACGCCAGGCTCGACCACCGCAATGCGCTGCGCCGGATCCAACCGCAGGATCCGATTGAGCCGGTTGAGCGCGATGACGATGCCCTCGCGGATCGGCAACGAACCACCGGAGAGACTGGCTGCCACTGCCACGCGCCACAAAGGGGACATCATGGGCATGACAGAGCCGGACAGCCTCGATCACCTCCTCCTGGCTCTCGGCCAGCAACACCGCGCTTGGACGCGCCCGAAATGCGGTCAAGGCATCGGATTCGTAGGGCGCGATCTGGGCAGGCTGGCGCAGCAGCCGAGAGGGCGGATATTGTTTTCGAGGACGGCGATCAATTGTTCTGCTGGCATGGCTTGCCCACCAATTTAGGATGAGACATTCGCCCCCGCAACGGTGGCGGAGAGTGTGAAATCTGCGGTTATTTTAGCCTAGAAGGGCAAGCCCGGCCAAACCATTCCGATCGGGCAGCGGACCCATGTCACGACTGGAGAGCGCGCAACACAGCCCGCACTGGGCAGCCATCCGCCGGGATGTTGAGCGGCAGCGCGATCAGCTCGTACTCACCCGGCGCCACATCGCGCAGTTGCAGATTCTCCAGAATGGCCACGCCGCTCTGGTACAAGGCGTGGTGGGCCGACAGGTTCTTGCTGTCGAGCGGGTCCACGGACTGGGCATCGGTGCCAAAGAGACGCACGCCCTGTCGCCCCAACAGCTCCGCGGTCGCGGGCTCCAGAAAGGCGATCTCCTCGTTCCAAAGAGTGTCCGGCTGTTGGCTGCTCAGCGTCTTGACCAGAAGCCGTTCGACGCGCTCCAGCGCGCGCCGGCTAAATGTTCGGGCAGGATTGGGCCATGGATTGGCAGGTGGATGACCGTGGCCGGGCCGATGTAGACATCCAGCGGGATGGCGCCGATGGTCGGGCCGCTCTCATCGAAATGATAGGGCGCATCCGCGTGGGTGCCGGTGTGTGCGCTCATGGTCAAAGTGGACAGGTTGACCGAGTCGCCATCGCGAATGCGCATGACCGATTGTGTGGTGTAAGGGGCATCTCCTGGCCAGACGGCCAGCGACGTCGAGATTGGACGCGAAATGTCGATGATCCGCATGGCTTATTCCTCGCGATTCAGCAGTCGTTGGGTGATGGTCAGCAGCTCGATGGCGCCCTCTTCGTCGGTGAGATCGCCGTCCAGAACTGCGCGCAATACCTGGTCGATCTCGTCGGCCATCACCTCCAGTCCCACTGGAAATTGCCAGAGAAGGGCGTTGGACAGCCCATCGGCGAAAGGCGTCAGCTCTGGCCATGCGGCCAGCCATTCTGCTGCCAACGCAGGGCGAGCGGGTATTGCCGGCGAATGACCGATCGCGGACCGCATACTGTTGGAACTGGTCAACGCCGCGACCAGCGCGTGCGCAGCTTCAGGATCGACGCTGTTGGCGGCTACGGCGTAGCAGTTGGCAAAGGCCAACGTGCCGCCCTGGGCCGGCCCAATCGGCAGCGCTGCGATGCCATACGCCAGATCGGGTCGCTGCTGCTCCAAAAAGGGCGCGATCCAGTTGCCTTCGATGGTCATGCCCATTCGACCGCTGGCAAAGAGTTCGCCGTTCCAACCGCTGTTGAGATCGCCAGGCTCCAGCGCCAGGCCATCGTAGATCAGATCGGTGTAAAAGGTCACGGCCTGGGTCAGGGCGTCCACGCTGGGCGTTGCGACAGAGCCGTCCGCGGCCCGCCATTCGCCGCCCGCCTGATAGAGAAAAGGGAGCCAGCGCGATGCGTCCACCCCCAGCGCCAACCCGGCGGGGATGTAGTTGACGCTGGGCAGATCGGCCACGGCTTCCGCCGCCGCCCGCAGCTCCGACCACGTCCAGCTGGCATTCGGGGGATCCAGGCCCGCGTCCTGGAAAAGTTGCCGGTTGTAGACCAGCGCCAGCGTCTGCACATCGGTTGGCGCGCACTGAAGGAGACCGTTGTGGCTGAAGCCTGCGCCGAGCAGAGGATAGAAATCAGCGCTTGTTTGGGTGGGAAGCGGGGCCAAGCGCCGGCGGACGCATACCGTGGAAAGCGGAAGCTGTCCAGTAGAAATACATCCGGCAGCGCGTCGTGGGTGAACGCCCGGTCCAGTTGCCAGCCGTGGTCGGCTGCCAGCGTCAGGCTGATCTGTACAGTGGGGTTGGCGGCAGAAAAGGCATCCAGCCGACCGCGCAGATGGCTGTTCTGCTCTTCCGCGCCGACAGGGCCCAGACCCGCAATTCGACCGGCGACGGCGTCGGTTCAGTGGCGAGGAAGGGAATGCGCTGAATCACGCTTTCCAGCGGCGGCGGTGTGGCGCATGACGCCAACAACCCGACCAACAGAGCGATACAGAGCGGATAAAGGGCGTGGTTCAATCCTGCCGACACCGTCACTATCTCACCTTCGCCGCGACTGACTGGAATGCTTCAGATCGCATTCCAGTCAGCCGCGAAATTCGAGGCAGAGATCGTCAAGCCACCTGGCCGGCGAGCTTGCCCTCATCAGCAAAATCGGTGAGCACCATCTGGCGTGCCGCGCGCACCTCGTCCAGGCGACGGGTGGGCGCCGTATGGGGCGCTTCGTGTAGCAAGTGGGGTTCGCTGCAGGCCTCCTGTGCGATCTGCTCCATCACATCGGCGAAACGGTCCAACGACTCGACGCTGGTCGTTTCGGTCGGCTCGATCATCAGCGCTTCCGGCACGATCAGCGGGAAATAGTTGGTGGGCGGGTGATAACCATAGTCGATCATACGTTTGCTGATGTCCAGCGCGTGGATGGCTGCGCCGTTGATCTGCCCCTGGCAGACAAATTCGTGCATGCAGATGCGCTCGCCAAAGGGGAGCGGGTAGGAGCCAGCTTGCTTGACCCGCTGCATGAGATAGTTGGCGTTGAGCACAGCATCCTCGGCGATGCGACGCAGCCCCTCGGCGCCATGCATTCGGATGTAGGTGTAGGCCCGGGCCAGCACGCCAAAGTTACCCCAGAAGCTCCGCACCCGGCCAATCGACTTCTCCGGCATGGACAAACGGTATTGGTCATCAGGGTCCAACACAGCCAGCGGGCCTGGCAGATAGGCTGCAAGTTTCTCGACACATGCCACCGGACCCGCGCCGGGTCCGCCGCCGCCGTGGGGCGTGCTGAAGGTCTTGTGCAGGTTGAAGTGCATGATGTCGATGCCCAGGTCGCCCGGTTTGACAATGCCCAGGATGGCGTTCATGTTGGCGCCATCGCCGTAGACCAGCCCGCCCGCTTCGTGGATCAGCGCGCAGATCTCCTCGATGCGCTGCTCGAAGAGACCCAGGGTGTTGGGGTTGGTGATCATCAGCCCGGCGATGCGACCTTCATGTTTGGCCAGCGCCTGACGCAGCGAAACGATGTCGGTGTTGCCGAATTTGTCGCTGCGAATCTCGACCGTGCGCAGCCCGGCCATGGATGCCGTGGCGGGATTGGTGCCGTGGGCGCTGTCCGGCACGAGGATGATGTCGCGCTGGCTCTGGCCGATGGCGTTGAGGTACGCGGCCATGACGAGGACGCCGGTCAGTTCGCCCTGTGCGCCGGCCGCGGGCTGCAGCGTGACCGCGTGGAAGCCGGAAATCTCGGCCAACATCTGCTGCAATTCGTACAGGATCGCCAGTGCGCCCTGCGCCGAGTAGTCTGGTTGCAAGGGGTGAATATGGGCGATGCCAGGCAGCCGTGCTACCGCTTCGTTGATCTTGGGGTTGTACTTCATGGTGCAACTGCCCAGCGGGTAAAAGCCCAGATCGACTGCATAGTTCTTGCGGCTGAGCCGGACATAGTGGGTGACCAGGTCACGCTCGGAGACCTCCGGGAGTGGCAGGTCATCCCGGATGAATTCGGCGGGTAGTTCCGCTTCAGGCGCGTCTGATTTTGGGGGCATGACGCCCGTCCGGCCGGTCGGCTCATCTCGAACAGCGTCGGTTCAATGGTCGAAAGTTGGAATCCCATCCCAGTGCTTCTCCTATTTCGTTCTCGATAGCCTGTTCAAAAAACAGGCATCCATCACCCATGCGTGCCGCTGCCGTTTTCGTCCCATGGTTCATCATCGCCAGAGAGCATGTCTGCCAAGAAGCCGTCCATCTCCTCCTCGGCGAACAGATTGTCAAAATCGATCTCAGAGGCGGCGCGCAGCGCGTCGACAAAGGTGTCCATCTGCTCGACCGAGACTGTTTCGGTGGCGCAGACCAACATGCAGTGGTCGCCCAAGTCCGGGTAATGCTCGCCCAGGTCAAAGCCACTGACGATATTAAACTCGTCAAGCAAGAAGCCGTTTAACTCTGCAATCGGCACGGGCGAACGCACCACAAATTCATGATAGAACGGCGCTGGATTCAGGACTTCATAGCCGGGCAGGCTGTCGATGGCATTGGCGAGATAGTGGGCGTGGTCATAGCAGGTGCGGGCCACCTGGCGCAGCCCGCTCTTGCCCAGCGCGCCAAGATAGGCCGCGCAGGCCAGCGCATTGAGGTTCTGGTTGGTGCAGATGTTGCTGCTGGCCTTGTCGCGACGGATGAACTGTTCGCGCGCGACCAGGGTCAGCACATAGCCGGGGTTGCCATCGACATCGACGGTCTTGCCGACGATGCGCCCCGCGCTCTTGCGCACATGTTCAAGCTTGCAGGCGAAGAGGCCCAGGTACGGCCCGCCAAAGCTGAGCGAATTGCCCGTGGCCTGGCCCTCGCCGACGAAGATGTCCGCGCCATAGTCGCCGGGCGGTTTGAGCAGCCCCAGGCTGATAGGATTTGCGGCGACGACCAGCAGAGCGCCGTGGGCGTGGATGGTGTCGGCCAGTTGTTGGAGACGGGCTGGCGTTTGCAGCGTGCCCAGAAAGTCGGGGTTCTGGATGACGACGCACGCGGTCTCATCGTCCACCAGTGCTTCGAGTGCGTCCACATAGTCAAACGCCGCCAATTCCTCGCCATGAAAGGTCACCGGCAACCCCTGGAAGTAGGTGTGGACCGTCTCCCGATAGTGGGGGTGAAGCGTGGGCGCCAACACGACCTTGTTGCGGCGGTTGCGGGCCACATTGCGCGCCATGATCACCGCTTCGGCAGTGCTGGTGGCGCCGTCGTAGTGGCTGGCGTTGCTCACCTCCATCCCGCTCAGACCGGCGATCATGGTCTGGTATTCGTGGAGAGCCTGCAAGTTGCCCTGGGCGATCTCGGGCTGGTAGGGTGTGTAGCTGGAGTAGAACTCGGTGCGGCTGATCACAAAATCGACCACGCTGGGGATGTAGTGAAAATAGGCGCCCGCGCCCAGAAAACAGGCCGCGTGCTGTAGATCGTCGTTGGCCTCGGCGCACTCTTGCAAGAGATTGGCCGCCTCCATCTCGCTGAGCCGCGGCGGCAGATCGAGCGTGGGGAAACGGTGCTGCGCGGGCACATCGGCGAAGAGCGCTTCGATGGATTCTGCGCCGATTGCCGCCAGCATGGCGGCTCGCTCGGCGTCGGTATGGACAAAAAAGGACATGGCGCACCTCCCAGGTGGCTCCAGAAACGTGTGGTTAGCCTTCGCTCTCCTCGATCAGCTTGTCGTAGGCTTCTGGCGACATCAACGCACCCAGTTCGGCCTCGACATCGCCGGTGGGCCGCACTTTGAAGAACCAGGAGCCGTAGGGGTCGCTGTTGACCACTTCCGGGTTCTCTTGCAGAGAGCCGTTGATCGCCGTGATCACGCCTGTGACCGGGGCAAAGACATCTTCCGCGGCCTTGACCGACTCGACCACGGCGATGGCCTGGCCCGCCTCCACTTCGGCCCCCTCTTCTGGCAACTCGACGAAGACCACGTCGCTCAGCAAATCCTGCGCTGCGTCGCTGATCCCAACCACAGCTTCGCCGTCGATCAGACGCACCACTCGTGGGTTTCGGCATACTTGGCTTCCGGGTCGAGCCTGTAATCGGTCATGCGTTCTGCTCCTTGGTCAACAATTTGGGATGATTTGAACTAGCTCTTGCGATAAAACGGACGTTTGACAATTTGCGCACGTTTGGGCTGCCCACGCACCAGGATGTCGATTTCAGCCCCAACATGGCTCGATTCTGCCGGCACATACCCCAGCCCCAGAAAGCGTTCCAGCGTGGGACTCTTCATGCCTGTGGTCACGTGGCCGACTTCAACGCCATCCATGGCAATCGGATAGTCTTCTCTGGCCACGGCTCTGTCTACCATCTCGAAGCCGACGAGCAGTCGATGGGGCTTTTCCAGCTTGCTCTTGAGCAGCGCCTCGCGGCCGATAAACTCTTTGTCCCATGAGATGACCCAGCCCAGCCGGGCTTCGAGCGGGTTGATGGTGGCGTCGATCTCGTGGCCGTAAAGGGGCATACAGGCTTCGAAGCGTAAGCTGTCGCGCGCCGCCAATCCACAGGGCAACAGCCCGTGGGGGTTGACCGACCTCCAGGAGTCGGTTCCAAAGTGAGGGCGCATGCTCAGCCGGGAAGTAAAGCTCGAAGCCATCTTCGCCGGTATATCCCGTGCGCCCGACGACCGCGGATACGCCGTCTATCCGGGTTTCAATGGCACTGCGCACGTCCACTTGTTGGAGATCAGAATCGGTCACTTTTTGCAGAATTGCCTCGGCCAGCGGCCCTTGCAGCGCCAGCATGTAGATCTCGTCGGAGACATCGTCCACCACCGCGTCCAGTCCGCCCATGTGGCCGCCTGCGTGGCCCCTCAGATGGGCGCGCATCCAGGCCAGATCCTTGGCCCGGTTGGAGGCGTTGACCACGATCAACCAGCGATCGACGAGGCGATAGATAAAGATGTCGTCGACAATCGTGCCATCCGCATAGGTCATCAGCCCGTAATGCGCGTCGCCGGGGATCATCTCTGCAATGTCGTGGACTTGGATGCGTTGCAGGAAAACTTCGGCGTCCGGCCCGCGCACCTCAAACTGGCCCATGTGGTCGATGTCGAAGAGACCCGCCGCGGTGCGTACGGCGTGGTGTTCGGCGGTAGGGCCGGATGGATATTGCACCGGCAGCGCCCAGCCGGCAAAGTCGACCATGCGACCGCCCAGCGCGATATGGGTTTCGTATAAGCGGGTCTTGCGCATGATCACACCCTGTTGGTTGCGTTTGACAGGAATAAAAAAACAGGATGGGTACCGGCATCGCTATGCCCGGTATCCACCCTGTCCTTCTGCCTGAGAGTTTAATCCCCGTCGGCGGTCCAAACGATCGTCGATCGCTGGACACTCTCCAGAGCGCCGTCAGAACACGATCCTTTTGCCTGAGAGAGTCACGTCACGGCCCGGTTGCCCAGACGCTTACACCTTCGGCGGCCAGACCCAAGCCCGGCGCTCTCTCGTGTTCATCGAACGGCTATATCCTGTTGTTTGATGGGACGAAGTATAGCAGCGGCTCTTGATGGCTGCAAGAAACAATCTTGGCGCGGGTGCGCCGCCGGGTGAAGGCTCGCACGGTCGGCCCATTGTGGCTGCCCGCGCTCTCAAAGAGCCATTC
>JAAUPU010000752.1 GCA_012032975.1 Caldilineaceae bacterium
GCGGTGGTCGGCAACGCCGGCGCGCATGGCGGCGAGGTGAAAGATACGCTGGAGGACGCGCTGCTGATCGACGAGAGCGGCGAGGTGCAGGAGCTTGGCGTCGATGCCTTTGGCTATGGATACCGGGACAGCGCGCTCAAACGCAGGCAACCACTGCGCGCCGGCTTCAAGGCGGTCGTGCTTTCAGCCAACTTTCGGCTGCCTCGCGGCCTTGCCCCGCAGATCGAAGCCGACGCCGAGCGCTTCCTGGACCATCGCCGTCGCACCCAACCGGTGGAGCCGAGTTTGGGCAGCGCATTCGTCAACCCACCCGGCGACTTTGCCGGCCGCCTGATCGAGGCCGCGGGAATGAAAGGGGTCCGCGTTGGCGGCGTGGAGATCAGCCAGCGCCATGCCAACTTCGTGATCAATCCAGGTGGCGAGGGCCAGGCAACCGCCGCCGATGTGATGGGCCTGATCGAGCTGATCCAGACACGCGTGCTGGCCGAAGCTGGCGTCGAACTGACACCGGAAGTGCAACTGGTCGGCGAATGGGAGAGTTGGGGAAAATGGGACGGAGGCAACATCCGATGAGTCGTCTGGCAAAGTCGGCGCCTCTGCGCATCGGCGTCCTCTTCGGCGGTCGTAGCAGCGAGCATGACGTGTCGCTGGCTAGCGCAGCCAATGTGATCGATGCGTTGCGCCAGGCCGGTCATCAGGTCATGACGATCGGCATCACAGCGCAGGGACGCTGGCTGGCGAATGAGAATGCGCTCGCTCAATTGACCGCCCACAGCCGGATATTGAGCACAAGCGAACAAGCAGGCGCGAATGGCCGCAACGGCGCCGATGCCAGTGACCAGAACCATTTCGAGGCCGGGTTGACCGACGACCACCGCAGTTGGAAGCTGCTGCCGCAAACCACACAGAACGAACGCTTGCCCGAGATCGACGTGGTCTTCCCGGTGTTGCACGGCCCGTATGGCGAGGACGGCACGGTCCAGGGAATGTTGGAGATGGCCAACGTGCCCTATGTCGGCTGTGGGGTGGCGTCCAGCGCGCTGGCGATGGACAAAGCGCTGGCCAAGCAATTGTTCGCTGCCGCCGGTTTGCCCCAGACGCCCTGGAAAGTTGTGCAGCGAGCGGCGTGGAAAGGGACGCCAGAGCGGGTGATCGCCGAGTTGGAGCAAGGGCTGGCCTATCCACTTTTCGTCAAACCCGCCAACCTCGGCAGCAGCGTCGGCATCAGCAAGGCCGAGTCGCGGTCCGAGCTTGGCCAGGCGTTGGAGTTGGCCGCCCGCTTCGACCGCAAACTTATCGTGGAACATGCCGTCGCCAACGCCCGCGAGATCGAGGTCGCGGTGCTGGGCAACGATCAGCCGGAGGCCAGCGTGCCCGGAGAAATTGTGCCCGGCAACGAATTTTATGACTACGCGGCCAAGTATCTGGACGACAGCAGCGCACTGTTGATCCCCGCGCCGCTGGAGGCCGGGCAAAGCGCGGCCATCCAAAAAATGGCCCTTGACGCATTCCGCGCCATCGATGGCAGCGGACTGGCGCGAGTCGATTTTTTGCTCGACGACGAAAGCGGCGAGCTGTTTCTCAACGAGATCAACACCTTGCCCGGATTCACCCGCATCAGCATGTTTCCAAAGCTCTGGGAAGCCAGCGGCGTTGGCTACCCGGAACTGGTCGACCGGCTCGTCCAGTTGGCACTTGAACGCTTTGGCGACCGACAGAGCAACGTGACGACCCGCGAACACTAGACGCGCGCGAGATTTAGAACAGCCCTATGGCGCAGACCACAAACCGAGCACCCAATCGACAGCGTTCGCCCAACTTTGTTTCTGCGACGCCGCCACCCACCGACGAGGCGCGGCGACGGCGGGATCGCACCCGCCGCAAGCGCCGCTTCGAATCGAGCCTTTCGGGGCTGAAACGCATTGCCGCGGCCAAAGCTGTCGCTGGGTCGGTTGCGTGGCACCGGGCGGTTGCCGAGCAAACTCCTCAGCCTGTCGCTCTTGATCTGCGCCGTTGCAGCCTTGATCTGGCTCTTCACCGAACCGCGTTGGTTCGTCTATGCCGAAAACGTCGAGGTCTCGGAGTTGACCTATCTGGACGCCGCGGAACTGGTTCGCGCGGCCGATGTCGAGGGCTGGAGCATCCTGTGGCTCCGGCCCCATGCAATCCGCGAGCGGCTGATGGAACATGCCTACGTGGCCGACGCCGACGTCTCGCTGCGGCTGCCCAATCGTGTGCTGATCGCGGTCGAGGAAGCGCATCCAGTGGCGCTCTGGGTGACCAAAAAGGGAACCTTTTGGCTGCGGGAGGATGGCACAGCGCTGCCCTCGCGCAGCGAAATCGACCCGACCTTGCCGCGTATCATCGACGGCTTGCAGGATGCGCGAGCGCTGCATCGCCCTGATGTGGAAGCCATCAACCGGCAAGTACTGGATAGTGGACTTGCGCTGATGCAGCAGTTGCCTGAACTTGAAAACAACGTGCGCTATGACCGAGGTGTTGGGTTTAACTTTCATCTGCCCACAGACGCGGTCTGGATCTACTGGGGCGATGGCTACAACACGCAGACCAAGCTGAGCAACCTGTCGGCCATGCGCACCCTGGTGACCAATGGAGAAGAGCCTGCCCAGATCATCGACGTGCGCTATCTGAATCGACCCTACTTACGTTGAAGGCGGAGCAGCGCGCAGCCCCTGTGACAGCAAGATTTGAGGCCATTGCGGGAAAACAACTATCCACGAAGTCACACAATAATTGCACGAAGAAACAGCTTCAATCTTGGTGTTCCTTCGTGAGCTTCGTGGATGCTTTTAATTTTGGATTGGCCTGAAGTTTCCATCAACCCTGAACCTACGGAGTTCGCCTGTGCAAGAGACCATTTCCGCCATTGATGTTGGCACCACCAAAATCTGTGCGTTGACCGCGGATGTGATCCACGACAGCCTGGGCAACATGGCCCTGCGCATCGTCGGTCAGGGTCTCGCACCCAGCAGCGGCATTCGCCGCGGCGTGGTCGCCAACGTGAGCGAAGTC
>JAAUPU010000753.1 GCA_012032975.1 Caldilineaceae bacterium
CGGCGGTCAGATCGACATTGCCGCTGTTGGTGACGAGAATGGTGTAGGTGAGCGTTTGGCCTGCCTGGGCTGGCGTAGGCTCGGCAAAGACCTCTGCCTCCATGCCCACCTGAGCCACCTGCACTGTGAACGTATAAAGCTCGGTTGCGCCTTTGTCTGTCGTCACCAGGATCTGCCCCGTCAACGCGCCGCTGGCGTCCGGCGCCACATTGGCATTGATCTGCTGGGTCCAGACGCCGCTGGCCGGGATGGCGCGGTCGAAGAACGTTGCGCCATCCGTGGTGATCCCGCTGGGCAGCGTGACCGAAATCGAAGCGCCAAAGTCCAGGTTGCCCAGGTTGCTGACGTTGACGACAAAGCCGATGCCGCCGCCGGCGGGCGCGGGGTCTGGCGAGGATTCCACGCCGATCTCGAAGATCTGGTTTGGCCTTTCCGCGGTCGTCGTGAGGGTGACCAGGTCCGAGACGCCCTCGCGGGTCATGACCTCGACCTTGGTCAGAAGCTCGCCCTCAAAGTTGTCATTCACCAGCACGGTGATGCGCTCCGTCCAGACCGAATTGCGCAAGATAAAGAGATCGTGCCACGACAGAGTGCCAGAGGGAGTCACGTTGCTGGGCAGCGTGGCTGTGACGGAAGCTGTGATGTCCACATTGCCGATGTTCTCGACGCGGACGATGTAGGTCTGTTCGGCGCCAAAGACAACGGGATCGGGGATCGACTGCACCGACACCCGCACATCGACCAGCGTGTACTCATCCGCACCGATGTCGAAGCCCTGGTCCGCAGGCCGCGGCTGGTTGTCGAAATCAACGCCCACGCCCGCATCGATGCCGGCGTCGTGGGCGATGCTATCGTTGCCGATGTGATAATCGCGGACCGCAATGTCCACAAAGTCAGGGTCGCCCTCGATACTACCGCCGCCGTCGATGACCGAACCTGCACCGCCCGTCTTCTTCTCGTTGTCATGCCAGAGCATGTTCTGGATCGTCACCTGATTGCCGCTGGTCAGCGTGATCGCGGTAGCGTGGCCCATGAAAATGTTGTTGACCATCTGGAAACGGGACGGACTCACGCCGAGATCGGTGATGTAAAAGCCGCTGCCATCGCCGCCCGAGTTGTCGACAATCGTGTTGTGGCGCATCTGTTCCGGCGATGCGCTGAGCAGATAGGCCGCGCCGGCCAACACGCTGCCCGAATTGCCGGCGATCACGTTGTTGTCCACCGTGGGCGTGCTCTGTTGAATATAGAGCGCGCCGCCGATGCTGGCCGTGTTGCCGACGAAGCGGTTGCCGTTGACGACGGCGTCGCTGTTGGAAAGGGTGAGGCCGCCGCCGTTTTGGCCCGTGTTGGCGCTGATGATGTTGCGGATCAGCGAGGCGTCGCTGCCGTCCAGATACGCGCCGCCGGCGGCCTGCGCCGTGTTGGTTGCGATAACGTTGGCGCGCAACGTCGCCAGGCTGCTCTCCAGGAAGAGACCGCCACCGGCCGATGTGGCCGTATTTTGGACGATCGCGTTGCTCTCCAAGGTCGGCTGGCTAAAGCTCAGGAAGATGCCTGCGCCGTCGTCGGCGTTGTTGGCGCTGACCGTGTTGGCCAACACCGAAACCGAGCTGTTGCGCAGGAAAAGAGCGCCCCCCTTGGTCGCGCTGTTCTCTTCAATCTCATTGTTCTGGACGAGACCGCTGCCCCCTTGCAGATAGACGCCGCCGCCATAGAAGGCGCTACCGCCAGAAATTCCATTGTTGAGGAGCGTCAGCGTGGCGTTGCGCGCAAAGAGGTTGCCCCCTGCATCCAGTCCACCCGGCCCGCCGCCCATGCCGCCGGCATCGCCGCCATCCATGTTTAGATTCTCGATGGCCACGGTCACATTGGGCGCCACGAAGAAGACCCGGCCCGCGCCCTCGGCGGAGAGATAGGTCGGCTGGGTGATGGGGTAGGAGACCAGCCAGTTGGTGGGTGTGTAGCCGCCGCGTACGCTGATGTTCTTGTTGATATAGCCTGCCTGCGACTTGCCGTCGCGCACCGCCACGCCCACGCAGGTGCCCGAGATACGCACCTCAGGCGCCGGGGTTGACGGCGTCGATGGCCGCCTGCACGCTGCCATAGGTCACGCTCAGGTCGTTGGAGGCCACGACGGTGCAGGGCACGGGCAACTCGTCCGCACCCAGATCCGGTCCGCCGCCCTGGTTTCTGCCCTGTCCATCGATGTCCTTGCCCACCTCGGTGGCCAAGCCGACACCGATGGCCTTGGAATTGTCGCTGATGTGGTAACCGTCGGCCAGGAAGCCTGCCAGCCCAAAGAAATTCAGATCGGCGGTGCCGGTCTGCACCGCGCCGGCGTTGACCACCACATTCGTCTGGTTGCCATCCCACAGGGTCGCATGCAACGTGACCGTCGTCATTTCCGATGCGACGACGCCCTTGCTCTGGCCGGCGATGATCGTGTTGACCAGAGCGATTTCGCTGGGCTTGCCGCCCACGGTGGATGCTGCCAGGCCCGAACCGTCGCCGCCGACGTTGCGTGCGATGGTGGTGTGGATCAGGTTGGGTGACGAGGCAATGACCAGAATGCCGCTGCCGGTTCCGCCCGCCTGGTGTCGATGACAGCACTGGAGCTCATCAGCGCATTGCTGTCGTTGGCAAGCGCGATGCCGCCGCCGGAAAGCCCGGCCTGGTTGTTGCGCAGCAGATTGCGCTCGAAGGTGATGGCGCTGTTGTCCAGATAGATGCCGCCGCCGCTGGCCGCGGCGCGATTGCCCGCGATCGTGTGGTCGGTCAGCCGGATGTCACTGTGGGAAATGTAGAGGCCGCCGCCGTTGTTGTCGGCCACGTTGCCGCTGATACCCACGTCGATAAAGCTGGCCGTGTTCGACCGCTCCAGATAGATGCCGCCGCCGTTGCGTGCGCTGTTCGTCATCACGCGGCTTTCCTTCAGCGTGGCCCCACTCTCGTCGACGTAGACGCCGCCGCCGCTGGTCGTCGCGTGATTCCCCTCGATGCCGTTCTTGCTCAGGGTCGCGCCGCTCAATTTG
>JAAUPU010000061.1 GCA_012032975.1 Caldilineaceae bacterium
TTTGGGCGGCGGATTGCCAGAGCGGTGCGGCGCAAGACAGGTCAGATAGGGCAGGGCATTGGATAGCAGCCGGTCTCAACTTCTGCCGCTATCCGTTCCGTATAGTACAATCCAAGGTCGACAGAGATCGTCAGCTTCGACAGTGCGGAATCAAAATGAGTCAATTGGGGAAGGCATCAAATGAGAATCCTGGAAGATCTTGGTCATCACAAAAGCAGCCACACGGCGGATGAAACGGATGTCGTCCGAGGTTTGGCGACGGCCTTTCGGACCTCGCCATTGCCGCTTGCCCATCAGCTAAGCGCCTTCACGCGCCATGTTCGCCGACAGGATATCGCGCGATTTCTAGTCAAGTATGAGCTCTTCAAGCTGGTCGAGACGATCAACGGAAGCGTGGTCGAATGTGGCGTCTTTGCCGGCGGCGGGCTGATGGCGTGGCATCATTTCTCATCCATTTTGGAGCCATACAACCACACGCGCAAGATTATTGGGTTCGATACATTCGATGGTTTTCCAAGTCTACACGAGCAGGATCTAGATCGAAGCGATCACCTGTACAGAGGAGCCTTTAGCACCCACGATTCCATCGAAAGCGAACTCAGCGCCCTCATCGACCTCCACGATCGCAATCGCCCCCTGGGTCACATCTCCAAGGTCGAACTCGTGGCAGGAGACGCCACCGAAACGATCCCACAGTTTGTGGAAGACAACCCGCATCTCCTGTTGAGCCTCCTTTACCTCGACTTTGACCTCTATGAACCCACCAAAATAGCGCTCGAACTTCTGTTGCCGCGGGTGACGAAGGGCGGAGTGGTGGCATTCGACGAGTTGAACTGTCCTATGTTCCCAGGCGAAACCGTGGCGCTTATGGAATCGGTGGACTTACAGACGATCCAACTGCATCGTTTCCCATTCGATCCGTACATCTCCTATTTTGTAGTCGGTGAATGACATCCAGGCATCGTTGGTGTTGGACCCGTATGGCTCTGTTCAGCGCTGCGGTTGGCCCCATGCGGTGAGATAGGGAGAACACGACTGTTATGTTTGTTTCATCTGAACTGTATCACGAACTGGCGACCAAGATACGTGGTCACGCCTTGCACATGGTACACCACGCCAATTCGTCACACATTGGCACCTGCTTCAGCATGGCCGACCTCTTGGCCGTGCTTTATGGCCATGTTCTGCGCATCGACCCGGGTCAACCTGATTGGCCAGCGCGGGACCGCTTCATACTCAGCAAGGGACATGGCGCAGCCATCCTCTACGCGGCGTTAGCCGAACGCGGGATCTTTCCCTTGGAATGGCTCGACGATTTTTGTGATGACGGTTCCTGGTTAACCGGGCACGTGAGCCACGAAGTGCCAGGCATCGAGGTTTCGACCGGTTCACTGGGCCATGGCTTGCCGATTGGCTGTGGCATGGCGCTGGCGGGCAAGGAAGAAGCGAACCCATTTCGTGTCTTCGTCATGCTCAGCGATGGCGAACTCAACGAAGGCTCGAACTGGGAGGCGATCCTCTTTGCCCCACAGCATCGATTGGATAACCTGACGGTAATCGTGGACTATAACAAAATTCAGAGCTTTGGATCCGTCAGCGATGTGATGGAATTACATCCACTGGGCGATAAGTGGCGCGCCTTCCGTTGGTCCGTGCGCGAGATCGACGGCCATGACTATACGCAAATCGAGGCGGCATTAACAGCAGTCCCATTCGAACCAGGAAGACCGAGCGTGATAATCGCCCACACGGTCAAGGGCAAGGGCGTCTCGTATATGGAAAATCAGCTTGCATGGCACTATCGCTCTCCCAATGACGAACTCCTGGAACAGGCTTTGACAGAGATCGGGGCCGCGCCATGAGGACCGCTTTCATCAACGAACTGTGTGAGGTCGCCGCGGAAAACGAACGTGTGTGGCTGCTCTGCGCCGACATCGGCTATTCGGTCCTGGAGCGCTTTGCCGATCGATTCCCGGATCGATTCGTCAATGTCGGTGTCGCCGAACAGAACATGACCGGCATCGCCGCGGGACTGGCCATGAGCGGCAAGATCGTCTTCACCTACTCGATTGCCAACTTCCCGACGTTGCGCTGCCTGGAACAGATTCGCAGCGATGTCTGCTATCACAATGCCAACGTGAAGGTTGTGTCAGTAGGTGGAGGTCTTGCCTACGGACCTCAAGGATACACCCATCACGGACTCGAAGATCTGGCGATCATGCGCAGCCTGCCCAATATGAAAGTCGTCGCGCCGGCGGATCCGGTCGAGGCGCAGCTGGCCACGCGTGCGGTTGCCACCCTTGCCGGGCCGGCCTATCTCCGGCTTGGCAAGGCCAACGAGCCAGTGGTCCATTCCGACTTGCCCAGCTTCGAGACAGGCAAAGTGGTCAAGGTGCAAGATGGCGAGAGAGTGCTCATCGTCAGCACGGGTGGCATGCTCAAGACGGTCTTGGACGTGGGCAAGCAACTGGAAAATCAGGGTGTGAAGGCTGCCATCTGGAGTTCGCCCTGGCTCAAGCCCTTTGACGAAGCGGCGATCCGGACAGCGTTGAGCCGGTTTTCGCTGATCGTGACTGTGGAGAACGCGCAGGAGAGCGGTGGGCTGGGCAGTTGTGTGGCTGAGGTGATCGCAGAGTCCGAGTCCGGCGGGACTCGCCTGATCCGCGCTGGCGTTCCAGACACCATCCTCAAGCGCGCTTATTCGCAAGAAGCAGGACGGTCTATGCTCGGACTAGATGCGGCGAGCCTGAGCCAGCGGGTGCTGGCTCTGCTGGAGAGCGCCCCCGATGGTGTGATGAGCAATGTTGGCCAATAGTCAGATGAACAGCAGGCCATTGGTCATGACAACAAAGTAGACCCGTCGATGGCTACTTGGCGCAAACCGGCGGTTTCTGTGCTGCTATCTGTCTACAACGGTGAACGGTATCTACCCGCTGCGATAGAGAGCATCCTGGCCCAGACCTTTGCAGACTTTGAACTGATCGCGATTGATGACGGTTCGACCGACAGCTCCGCCACGATCTTGAGCGGCTATGCAGCAGCAGACCCGCGGGTACGCGTGCTCTCTCATCAGGAGCGATGGGGGTTGACCCGGTCGCTCAACCAGGGCCTGTCGGAGGCGGAAGGCGAGCTTGTCGCCCGGCAGGATGCCGACGATCTCTCCTTGCCCACCCGCCTGGCACGACAGGTTGCCTGCGTCGCAGCATCGCAGCAACCGCTGCTCGTCGCCACCGGCAGCGAGAAGATCGATGCAGGTGGACAGGTCACCAGTCGTCATCCATTGACGGCGCCGTCGGTGTTGCTGCGCTGGCAATTGCTCTTCAACAACCAATTTTGCCATTCGTCGGTTCTCTTCTCCAGGAAAGCGGTTGCCGAACTAGGCGGCTATGACGAAACGACTGCCTACGCGCAAGATTTCGAGCTCTGGTCGCGCTTGACCCGGTTGGGTGGGCTTGTAGCGATCCCCGACGTACTCGTTCAATGGCGACAGCATCCGCACAACATCACCGCACACCATCAGGAAACGCAAGAACAGGTTGTGAATCGAGTCGTCGCCCGGAGCGTTCGCGAGGTGGTCGGAAATTCCATTTCAGATTCTGAAGCCGCGACGCTGCGCCTGGCAGTGCGGCGCAAACAGCTTGACGTAACCAACGATTTGCTGGCGGTGGCGGTGTTGCTAAACAGATTTTGTCTGCGTATTTGCGACCGGTGGGCACTCCAGCCACACGAGCGGAAGCTGATTCAACTGGAATGTGGTCAGACGCTTCAGCATATCGCAAGTACGCTGGCCCGAAGTCGTCGCAACGAAGCTTTACGTGTGCTAAGAATGTCCGTAGCAACGGCTCCGCCCCTGTGGAGCCGTCGTACCACCTACTCCTGTGCGGCAAGGGTACTTCTGGGTTGAATCGCCCACTGATGGACGAAGACATGAAGCCTGAAATATCTGTCATTATTTGCACCCATGACCGGCCTCAACCTCTGGCAGCGGCGTTGGAGACGTTGGCACAACAACGTATCGACCTTTGCCAGGTTGAGGTGATCGTCGTCGAGAACTCGACGTCGCCTGCCAGCACCGAGCGCCTGGTTGACAACTTCCAGCCTCTGCTGGCAAATCTCCGTTGTCTTCATGAACCCCGCACCGGCCTCTCTCATGCCCGCAATCGAGGCTGGCGCGCAGCACAGGCGGCCTACGTCGCTTACGTGGACGACGATTGTAAAGTACCTCCCCAATGGTTGAAGGTCGCACGACAGATCATCGTGGAGCGGCAACCGGCTATTTTCGGCGGTCCATTTTTCGCCTATTATGACAAACCAAAGGCTCTCTGGTACCGGGATGCCTATGGTTCCCGTCACTTCGGCGGCTCGCCGCGCTGTCTGGCTGACAATGAAACTTTGTTTGGCGGCAATCTCTTCGTAAACAGAACGTGCCTGGAAGCTCTCGATGGTTTTGCCATCGACCTGGGGATGAGCGGTCGGCAAATTGCCTATGGCGAAGACACGGTCTTTCAACAGGAACTGCGCAAGCGCTACCCCGACGTCTCCATCTATTATGACCCGGCCTTGTTTGTCTATCACTTGGTGCGTGCGGAGAAGATCTCGCTGAGTTGGTCGGCCCGGTCGTTCATAGCCAAGGGTCGCTTCGTCCAGATCCAGGAATCGAACGGCGCGGGCGTCCTTCCCCACGCGGATGCGAAGATCGGCATGGAAGAGGCATTGGTAAGGGCCGCCAAGTTAGCCATCGGCATTCTCTCTGACATAACGATTGGTTTGCTCACGCGTGATCGGGCAAGGTACCCTTACTTTCAAAACTATCTCTATGAACACACGGGACAGTACTTGCGCGGCGTAGGGCGATTGTCCGCCCGGCTACAGCAACGTCGTGAGTCAGAACCCGCCAAGAGGACCGTATGAGAGCGCGTGCGCCCCAAATGGATTCCCAAGCAAAACATATCCAACTGCGCGACAAGATAGCGGACGCGCATGTGCCGGTCTCCGTCGTGGTGCTTACCCGCAACAGAGCGCCTTCCTTGGCGCGCACCTTGGCCGCAGTGCGCGCACAGAGCTATCTAGACTTCGAGATCGTGGTGGTGGACAACGGTTCCACTGACCAGACCGCGGACGTGGCCCGCGCCTATCGCGCACGCCGCATCGAGGTGGATCCTCGTTTTGGGATCGGTCACTGCCGCGGCGTTGGCGTCAACGCCGCGCAAGGCGAACTGATCGCGTTCTGCGATGACGATTGCGTCCCAAGCCGAGATTGGCTGGCAGCGCTCGTTGCGCGCATGACGGAGGATGCACGGATCGCGCTCGTCGGTGGCAAGGTCATCAACATCGGCTTCACCGGCTATCGGCGTTTCAAGGGCCGCACGAAACTGGCGCGCAACGGTGGATTGAACTATGCCCACAGCGACGAAGAGACCGAGTTCTACGGCAACATGAACGTAGCCATGCGCCGCCAGACCATCCTGGAGATTGGCGGCTACGACCCATTTCTCACGGTCCTGGAAGAGATCGACCTGGCCACGCGCGTGCGGCGTAGCGGATACCGGGTGGAGTATGAGCCGCTTGCCGTGCTGGAACATCACAACGCGGGCGTTTTCTTCAAGAGCCGGCGCTTTTTCTATGGCGTTCAGCTGATGCGTCTCTATTTTTATGTCAAGCACCATCGGCCAGAGAGTTCGGGAGGATGGCTAGAATTTGCCAGGTACGAAATGGGACTGCTGGTACGTGATCTCATTCGGGTCGCGCGCTCCTTTGGCGCCGCCCTGCTCCACGCAAAGCCAGAGCGATTGCCGATCATCGGCGTCGAACTATTCAATCTGTTCAGCGCGCGGCTGGCCTTGCCCTGGCTTCTGTATCAAGCGCAAAAGCGCGCCAATTGGGAGCGCACCATGGTCGACGCACAGGCAGCCCTCCAGCCAGACAGCTCCTCATGAACGATACAACTCTGGTCAAATCTATGGGGATTGGATGGGCAGACATCGGTGTGCGGCTATTCGTGATCCGCGGCGCAGCCCGGAGCGAAGATGACTAAAGGACCAGTGGCAGCATGAGGAAGACCGTTGTCTTTATGGTAGGAGCGGGTCATTGTGGCTCAACGCTGCTAGCCCTGATTTGGGCAGCCATTCCAGAGCGTTCGCCCTGGGCGAGCTTCACGCTTTCCAGAACAAGATGTCGAATGGCCGGTTGACCGAGGCTGTCTGCCAGCTTTGCAGCGACGAATGCGAATTCTGGTCCAGCCCGGAACTCTCCGCGACATTACAGTCCTATTTCGCCTGGGCAGGCCATTCCAATCGGCTCAAACAGCAGATCTACGGTCGGGTTGGCAGTTTCAATCTAAATCTCTATGCGACGCTCATGGAAAATCCGGCGCCGATCTGCTGGTCGATTCTAGCAAGGACATGTGGTGGATCCGTCGCCAACTGCGGCCAAAATGGCAATGGCGATCGATGCGACCATTTCTGATCTTTATGGCCCGCGTGGGAGGGCAGTCGTCAACTCTTATCGTCGCAAATACACCGACCGAAGCGTCGAGAAATTGGCGACCGAATGGGCAGACTCGACTGTCAAAATGGAGCAATTTTACCACTCTTTCCCGGAGAGTGATCGAGCACTGGTTTCCTATGAACGGCTGACCACAAACCCGGCCGCGACGGTCCGAGCTTTGTGCGAACAGCTTGAAATGCCGTTCGAGGATGGCATGCTTGAATATTGGCGTCACGAGCATCATCTGCTCTATGGCAACGCGGGCACCCGGTCCTTAATCCAGAAGTACCGCGGTCAAGCCACAGGCTATGCCGACCATGCCTTCTATGCAGAAACAGGCCTGGATATTCAGCCCGACTTCCGATGGCGGCAAGAACTGGATGCCCAACAGTTGGCCGAGTTTGAGCGCGTTGCCGGTGAGCGCAACCGACCCTATGCCTTTGATGAAGATATGGCCGACCTGGGCGAACCAGAGAGCGCATGAAGATCTGCTATGTCGCCAACTCGTGCATCCCCTCGCGGCTTGCCAATACCGTCCACGTGATGAAGATGTGCCAGGCTTATCAACGGCTGGGACACGAAGTCACCTTGGTGGTTCCCGATTGGCTGGCTGGCAAGGCAAGCGGTGTTGAAGATGTCTACGACTTCTACGCTGTCGAGGAGCGTTTCCCCATCGTGCGGGTGCCGATGCCAACAAATGAACGCGCCCACACCCTCTTTTACAGCCTCACATTTCCCCGCGCGGTGGCCAGGCTGGAATCAGACGTGGTCCATGCCCGCGTGCTGACATCGGCGTGGAGTACAGCCGCACTCTTTCGCTTGCCAACCCTGCTGGAACTCCACCATCCGCCGCCATCCAGCCCTTATTGGCGCTTCTTCTTCGACCGCAGCGTGAGAAGCCGCAAGACGATTGGCCTGGTCGCCATCACCCACGCTCTTGCCGAAAAGTATCTGCGTCCGGTCCTGCCCGCGCGCACCCAGATCGTGATCGCGCCAGATGGGGTTGATGAAGCATGGCTCCAGGACGACTTGACTCGGGATAGGCCAGGCGCCGGCTTGGACTGACGCCAGACCCCCCGTCCTCATGCTGTCTACACCGGCCATCTATACAAGGGCCGCGGCATCGAGCTGATCCTGGACCTGGCAAAGCGACTGCCAGACTATCTCTTCCTGATCGTCGGCGGTCACCCGGAGGATGTGGCGCGCTATCAGGCGATGGCCGGCGAACGGGATAACGTACGTTTTTTGGGTTTCAAACCACCGGCGGAGATGCACCTCTACCAGCTTGCCGCGGATGTCTTGTTGATGCCCTATTCGGACCGCGTCGAGATCGCCGCATCTCGGGTGACGGCCGATTTTGCCTCGCCGCTCAAGATGTTTGAGTATATGGCCGCCGGTCGCCCGATTGTTTCGTCCAACCTGCCGGTCCTAAAAGAGATCCTGCGCGATGGCCACAACGCGCTCTTGTTGCCCTATGATAATCTTGACCGGTGGCAAGAAGCCCTGCACAATATTCGCAAAAAACCAGATTGGGCCAGGGCGCTAGGCGATCAAGCGCTTGCGGATGTCCACGCGTTCACCTGGGAACGGCGCGCCGAAAAGATCGTCGAATTCACCAAACAGAATACGAAGCCCGCGTAAAATGACCCGCCACCCAGTGCCCACGTCTCAAATCGTTTGCTCGAAGTTTGGAGTGGGCAAGCCTTGAAACTCTCCGCTTTTGTCGTCACCTTCAACCGACCCGCCACGCTAGCCAGCACGCTCCAGACCCTGCTGGCCCAAAGCCGGCCGCCAGATGCCATCCTCGTGTTGGACAACAGCAGCCTTGCCAGCGTGCAACGGGTCGCGCAAGAATATGCCGAGCAGGGCGTTGTCTATCATGACATGGGGCGCAACGGCGGGTCCGGCCGGCGCGGCCGCATACGGCTGGATCGTCTCTCTCGCGAAGGCTCAGACTGGATTTTTTGGGGAGACGACGACGATCCACCCAAGAGCACAGACACATTGGAACGGTTGGTCAGCCTGGTCGGCCGGGCCGCGCCGATGTCGCCGCGGTGGGCGCGGTGGGCGGAAAATGGAACTGGCAGACCGGCAGGGTAGAACGGCTGGCCGATTCGGCGCTGCACGGCGTCGTCGAAGTCGATGCGATTGCCGGTGGCAATCAGTTCTTGCTACGCGCCAGCGCCGTACGCTCGACAGGCGTGCCCGATGAGCGTCTCTTTTTGGCTTCGAAGAATATGAGTACTGTCTGCGTTTGCGCCGAAATCATCGTCTCTGGGTGGACGGCGATCTGATGTATGAATATCGCGCATTGGCCGGGCGTTTGGCGTTGGCAGAACCGAGCCGGCTGAAGTTGGACGGACCGCGATCCGCGCTCTGGCGCCGCTATTACGGCACACGCAATTACATTTTTCGTCATGTTGAATACCTTCGACCGCCCAGACCTGGCTCGCCAGGAGGTCAAACGGGCGATCGCGCGATCGCTGCTCGGCTGGACGCAGGGGCGTCGGCTGGCCGCAGTCACGAAAGACGTGGCTTCGCCGTGGGGCGTCGAGGTCAAGAGTCTGCCGGTGGCGTGGCTTTCCGATTGCTCTAAGCAAGTCTGGGCCGATGGCCGGTTCA
>JAAUPU010000754.1 GCA_012032975.1 Caldilineaceae bacterium
GGACTCCTCGGCCCGGCGGTGGTGAGAAGGCCGCAACATCGCCAGCGAGCTGGAAGCGCTGGCTGGCGTCAGCCGGTGGGTCGATCACGAGCAACTGATCCCCACTGGGTGCGTTCGACTGCGAATCGCTGCGCCCCAGCACGAAGAGTGTGTTGGCCGGTGGTTCGCCATGCGCAAAAAGCTCCAGACGCTTGTACAGTTGGATGATCTGGCCCGCGTCCGGCGCGTCGAACCACGAAATCGGGCTACTCGAAGCCATCGATTTCCGGCTCCTCGTCCGCTACAGCTTCGATGGCGCACCCTTCGACCGCGCCCAATTCCGCCGCCAGTCTGTTCAGTTCGACCGGCATATCGGCGAAGACGACCTCTCCACTGGGCAGGAGGTAGATCTCCGTTTCGGTCGGCATAGCCGGCCACTCGTCCGCTTCAGCCATTGCTGATCGCGACGAGCTCTTCGGTGTTCTGTGCATAGTAATCGTCTGTGCGCTCTTCGTGTTCGACTTGCCCCAGCTGCTCCAGCAATGCGCTGATGCTTTCGCAGCTGTTGCCCTGAACACCCTTGATGGTGTACTCGACTCGTCCATCGGGTTGGATCGCAATTTCGATTGTCTCGCTCTGCATGGATCTCTCCTCTCTACTTGGTGACTGGCTCGATTGTCGCAGCCGCCCTTATGACCAACGACGCACCGTCAGGCGAATTACCTCGTCCTGGCCGACCTGCTCTTCGACCAGCGCAAAGCCGGCTGCCTCGGTCTCGCTGACCACTTTGTGATAGGCATAGCGCTGCTGAATGCGCGCCATGTTTTTGCGGATGGCTGTCATCTGCATGTCGTCGCCCACTGCCTCGAATGCGCCATCATCGCCCTGGCGCAGGCCAAAGGTAGCGCCAGGGCCACGGACCAGCAGCGGCACCTCGGTCGTTGTACCGCTCCAAACGTGTTGGTAACGTTCGTCTTCCGCATAGCCAAGTTTCAGGTCGTCGAGCGCATCTTTGATAAACGACAGCTCGCGCAGTTCTGTCTTTACTCGGACAAATTTGGACATGGTGTCGATCTCCTTTCTAGGCCAGTTCTGAAGGGCGGGTAAGCTGACACAATGACATGCCGACCGCGTGACAGGGGGAGCGAAGACGCCATCCTGTCACCCGCTCGCCTTGTCGCGATCATACGCTCGGTCAAGCAGCTCCATCGTATGCCAGATGGGCAGGTCGCGGCCTTTGGCGCGCAGATGGGCCTGGATCTGGGTCATGCAGCCGATGTTGCCGCTGACCACCCCATCCGCGCCCCGTGCTGAGGATGTTGTCGGCTTTGCGTTCGCCGATGGTGCGCGCCAGTGCTGGCTGTTCCAGATTGTAGGTTCCGGCCGAGCCGCAGCAAAGCTCTGCCTCTGGAATGTCGACCAGGGACAGATTGGGGATCGCACGCAACAGCGCGCGCGGCTGGGCTGTTACACGCTGGGCATGGGCCAGATGGCACGCATCGTGATAGGCGACGGTCAACGGTGAAGGCAAAGCCGGCGGTTCGACCAGCCCCAATGTATGGAGGAAGACGCTCACATCCTGGACCTTGGCGGCAAACGCGCGCGCGTTCTCCTCGTCGGCTGTATCCTTGAAGAGCAGACCGTATTCGTGCATCCCCGAACCGCAGCCAGCCGCGTTGGTGAGAATGGCGTCCACATCAGTGGGAAAGGCGCGCAGGTTGTTGCGCGCCAGCGTGCGCGCCTGTTCCGCCTCCCCCGTGTGGATCGACAACGAGCCGCAACAGCCCTGGCCTTTGGGCAAGATGACCTCCACGCCGTTGCGCGCCAGGACGCGCAGCGTCGCCCAGTTGATCTCCGGTGCGAGCACCTGCTGCACACAGCCGGCGAGCAACGCCACCCGCGCTCGCCGCGGCCCGATGGCGGCCAACAAATCGGGCAATGGTTCCGACGACAGCACCGATTCTGGCAACAGCTCCAACATGGACGCAAAGGAGGCGGGCATCAGCCCCTTGAAGGGTCGTCCGGCTTTGCCGGTGGCGACAGCGGCGCGGAAGCGACCCGGATAGGGCAAGGTTTCATGGACCAGCCGCCGCGTGATCTTGTCCATGGCAGGGCGGTTGCGCGTCTCTTCGGCGTGTGCCCGGAAAGGCGCCAACAACTCGCCATATTCGACCCCGGATGGACAGGCCGTGACGCAGGCCATGCAACCCAGGCAACGGTCGACATAGGGCGTCACCTCATCGATGGCAAGTCCGCCCTCGAGTGCTTCCTTCATCAAGAAGATGCGACCGCGCGGCGAGTCCATCTCTTCGCCTAGAACCCGGTAGGTGGGACAGGCGGAGAGGCAGAAGCCACAGTGGACGCACTTCTCGACGGCTTCGGCCATTGCTTCGCCCGGAGGGCCTAGTTGTTCGATCGGATCGTGTGTTGCATAGAATCACCAGGATGACGGTTTGGGTGCGTTCAGCAATGGACTTCTGTGGCCCGTCGGGCAGAGGCGGGGCGCCGCTTTGCCCAGAGCGGCAGGGACCATCAGAGTCCTGGAAAAAGAGCTTCGGGATCCAGCGTCTGTTTGAGGCGCTGGGCAAATCCACGACCGGGATCAACGCCGATCCTGGGCGTCGCGCCAGCCTCGCCCCAGATGACCAACCCGCTCAAGTTCAAACCGATCAGGAGGTCATGGAGCTCTGTGACCCGTCCAGGCCAACCCAGCCAGGCCACATTGCCACTGACGCTGTAGCGACGGGACGCGCCTGCCTCTCGCATCTGGCGATCAAAGCCGCCGATCTGACCAATAGTCAAGGGCGTCTTGACCAGTGCAACACCTTCACCCAGCCAGTCAAAGCTCGCCATGCTCTGCCAGATGGCTTGGTCATCGGTCGCTGTTTGGGCATCGGCGGCGTCGAGATAGGCGGAAAGAGCTGCCATGCGTTCTGGCAGCAGCCCGCCCAAGCCACCGAGCCGGATCAGCAAGGCCGGTCTGTCGCCGTACCCTGGCAGTCCGTCGGGCGCAAGATCGACCGCATCGAGTTCAAACGGCGCTCTGGTCA
>JAAUPU010000755.1 GCA_012032975.1 Caldilineaceae bacterium
GAGGATGATGATAAAGTGGCTGACATGATAGGCAGTCGTCAGGTCATGGGTAATGTAGAGGATCGATATGCCAAAGTCGCGATTGAGGGTGCGCAGGCTTTCCAAGATAGTGGCCCGCAGCGAAGCATCCACCATCGAAACTGGCTCATCGGCGATGATCAGTCTCGGCTTTGTCAACAATGCACGCGCCACCATGATGCGTTGCCGCTGGCCGCCGCTCAGCTGATGGGGATATCGTCCCAGCGTTTCGGAGATTTCTAGCCCCACGTTCTCCAGCGCATCACCGATCAGTTGCGTGCCTCGGCCTTCGAGCTTGCCAGGTCAAACTTGGCAATAGGCGTCTCAAGTACATGATCTACCGGATAGAAAGGATTGTAGACCGAAAAAGGATCCTGAAAGATGGCCTGGACCTCGCGCCGGAAGTTGCGATGTTCGTGCTTGTCCAGCTTGCGCAGATCCTTGCCTCTGAAAAGCACCTCGCCAGAAGTCGGCGCGATAAAACCGAGCAGCATCAATCCCAACGTCGATTTGCCGCTGCCGCTCTCCCCAGCGACCGCACGGACCGTCGCACGCTCAGCATCGATCGCCAGCGAGAGATTGTCGAGCGCCACGGTGGTCTTGCCCTTGTGCCAGAAGCCGCCGCCATAGACCTTGCTGACGTTGCGCAGTTCCAAGAATGGCGTCATCGCGCGGCCCCCATCGCGGCAGGCAATGGTTCGCCATTGTCATAAAGGTGACACGCCACTGCCCGATCGGGGCCGTGGGGCTGCAACAGAGGGGTCTGCTGGCTACAGATATCCATAGCCTCTGGGCAACGGGTGTGGAAAATGCACCCTTCCGGCGCATTCAACAGCGAGGGGGCAACGCCGGGGATACCTTCGAGGACGCCTTTATCGCCCAGTCCGGGAAGGCTGCTGATCAGCAGACGGGTGTAGGGGTGTTGCGGGTCGGCAAACATGGGTCGAATATCACCGATTTCCGCCACCCGTCCACCGTACATGACGGCAAGTCTGTCCACGAACTGCACCATCAATCCCATGTCGTGGCCGATGAGGATCACCGCTGCGCCCAATTCGTCCTGCACCCGGCCAATGGTTTCCATCACCTGTCGCTGAACCACCACATCGAGCGCGCTGGTCGGTTCGTCGGCGATGATCACCTTCGGTCCAAGCGAAATTGAGATGGCGATGCAGACGCGCTGTTTCATACCGCCGCTCAACTCGTGGGGATACATGTCGGCCACCGCAGGCTCCAGGTCAACGGACTCGAGCACATGAGCCACGCGCTGATCGATCTCCGTTTTGCTCATCTGTACGCGATGGGTGCGCATCCCATCAACAATCTGCTTGCGAATGCGCACGACCGGGTTGAGCGAATTCATGGCACCCTGGGGAATCATCGCGATCTGGCTCAAGCGAAATTGACGCATCTCTTCTTCAGAGAGCTTCGCCAGATCAACCCCATCCAGCAACATCTCCCCCTGCTCGATCCGTCCAGGCTCCTTGATCATGCGCATCAACGCCAACGCCATCGTTGATTTCCCGGAACCCGATTCACCGACAAGACCCAACCGACCACCGGCAGCCAGGTCAAAACTCACGTCGTTGACCGCTTTTACTGGGCCGCGCGAGGTGTAGTAGTTGACGCGCAAGTTCTTGACCGAGAGGACGACGCTCGTACTCACACACTTCTCCGTAGTTTGGGATTGGCGATCTGGTCGAGGCCCATTGCAATCAGAAATAGACCCAGGAAGGTGGCCACAATCACGATGATGGGCGGCGCCCACCACCACCAAAGCCCGCGCAAGACGGACGTGTAATAGAGCGCCCAGTAGATGGTCATGCCAAGGGTCGGTTCGTTCTGAGGCCCAAGGCCCAGCGCCTCCAGCCCAATGGTGGCCAAGATAGCGGCAGCCACGGCGCTGACAAAGCCCGCCGCTAGATAGGGCATCAGGTTTGGCATCAATTCTCGAAAGATCACCTCGAAGTTGTTCATGCCATTTAACCTGGCAACCATGACAAACTGACGCTCGCGCAGGGAAAGCACCTGCGCGCGAATCGTGCGCGTCGGCCACATCCACGCCAACAGAGCCACCACCAGCGCCATCATGTTGACCGTCACCGCGCCGCGCAGGGTTGTGGCGATGACGACCAGAAAAAGCAAACCGGGCACAGTGAGCAGCACATCCGCCGCGCCCTTGATCAGCGTGTCCACCCAACCCCCATAGTAGCCTGCTGTGAAGCCCAGAATAATGCCGACACCAAGCCCGATGAAACCCGCAATCAGACCGATGCGGAGCGAAAGCGGCGTGCCTACGGCCAGAACAGCCAATATCTCGCGGCCAACCGTGTCGGTTCCCAGAGGATACTCGAGGGACGGTGCCAGGTCGGGCATTGCTGAACCGACCTTCCAACCATTGGTGTCGATAAAGAGTGAGAGCACCGGTCCAATCAACATGACCGCGAGAATCATGCTGACGCCGAACATCAAGATTGGATTGCGGCGCGCAAACGAATATAGGCTGCCAATTCGCATCAAGAATTCACCAATCCGAGTCAGTAGAAGAGTCTGAAGTTGGACGGGTCACCGATCTCTGTAGGTGATCCGTGGGTCGAGCAGAGGGTAGATCAGGTCGAGTATCAGTGTTGCCAGACCGATCGAGAGGATGAGCATGATCACCACGCCATAGATGACAAAGTAGTCGAACGTCTGAATGGCGCGAAAGAGCACCGTACCCACCCCGGGGTATCCGAAGACGACCTCGACCAGGACCGCACCGGAAACGATGAAGCCCAGGGAGAGAGCCAGCGCTGTGGTCTGTGGGAGGAGCGTGTTGCGCAACGCATAGTGGGTGAAAATCTCGCGCCCCTTCAGACCCTTGGCCTCGGCAAAGGTAATGTAATCTTCCTCAAGACCGGTGATCATCATCCCGCGCATCCCGATCGCCCAGGTGCCGATGGAAGCCAGGATGATGGCCAATGCAGGCAGCATCGAGTGCCAAGCAGCATCCATGAAAAAG
>JAAUPU010000062.1 GCA_012032975.1 Caldilineaceae bacterium
CTGATCGGGAACGATGAACGCTCTTTGGGCGTCGATTGCAGCTTGGATGCGTGCAACGGCTTGGACGCAGACTTGGGCCACGCGAGAATTGAAGCGCCCAGTTCACGCGGTTTTCTTGACAGGGTTCCGCGCCAAAAGATATAATACCTCTCTGCCTGGGTTCAGTTTCAGGCCGTTTGGAGGCTTGAATCGTCGCCAGGCATTCGCGGCTACGAGGGTCTCTCGTAGCATGACACGCACCTTGACAACTTTGTGTGCAAATGGGATAAGCCAATCATGCAGTTTAATGTTTCCCAATTGCTGAAGGAGCCAATCGGCGCAGTTCGCGACTATGAATTGGCCGAGAATATCGACCAGCTCGACCCAGAGCTGAACGTGTTGGGGCCACTTGTCGGACGGCTGAAACTGATACGTATTCACAGTGGCATTTTGGCAAGGGCGGACTTGAGCAGGCAACAGAAGTGACATGTAATCGCTGTCTGTTCCCAATTGCAGCGCCGGTGCGCTGCTCGGTTGAGGAGAGCTTTCACCCCCTCACCGATGTCGGAACCGGGCGTTATATTCACCCGAGCGAGTTTGAGGGGTCTGCTCAAGAGTTGGAAGATCCAGCCTTGATCATCGACGAGCAACACATCCTCGATATCTCTGAAATCGTTCGTCAAGCGTTGTGGCTTTCGCTGCCCATGTACCCAGGATGTAACTGGGAAGGAGAGAGCCAGTGCCCGAACCTGGCAATCTACCTGAGCGACGTGGGAGAAATGGAAGCCTATTCTTTGGGCGCAGAATTGCCTGCGACGGAAAATGAAGAAGTTGACCCGCGTTGGGCTGCGCTGTTGGCGCTCCGTGGGAAAATGGATGAAGAAGCATAGTCTGGTTCATTAAGCAGAAAAAACGAGAGTGGGTGAGCGTACTTTCCGCGCACCCAACCGCAAATTGATCGAGCAACCTGGGGAGTTTTGAAATGGGTCCACAACCGAAACGAAAAGTTAGCAAAGGCCGGCGAAATCGCCGGCGTGCACATGACGCAATCGGCGTGCCGCAACTGGTTTCGTGCAGCAATTGTCGCGAGATGATGATGCCCCACCGAGTTTGCCCCCATTGTGGGCATTACAAAGGGCGCGAAGTCATTGAATTTCGGGATGAGCAGTAGTTTTCGCCATAAGCTACCATCGGGGGGATTTGGCCGAGAAGTCCAAATCCCCTTTTTTTGCTATGGAGCGAAAGAAGTTCACGGCATGGGTGATTTCTCCTTCATAGGCCAAAAGGCCGAGACCGTTTACCTTTTTCCTGGTCAGGGCAGCCAAGCAGTTGGCATGATTCAGGAGTTGGTGGACAACTTTCCTGTCGCAAAGGCGACTCTGGAAGAGGCAGATGACACGCTGGATATTGCGTTAAGTCGTCTCTGCCTGGGCGGTCCAGAAGAAGCGCTGACGGACACGATCAACGCTCAACCAGCTATCCTCGCGGCGAGCGTGGCTGTGCTGCGGATATTGGCGAACGAACTGGGCCATGTACACGAAAACGCTGCGCCTGCCCGGGTCTTTGTCGCCGGCCACAGCATGGGCGAATACACGGCTCTTGTGGCCGCCGCCAGCCTTGGTTTTCGCGACGGGCTGCGGCTGGTGAGGGAGAGAGGTCGCCTGATGAAGGAAGCTGGGGAAAGTTCACCCGGCTTGATGGCGGCCGTCTTGGGACTCGAGGAAAACGTAGTAGCCGAGATTTGCGCTGCGGTTGCCGCCAGCGGAGCCATCGTCCAGGTGGCCAATGACAACTGCCCCGGCCAAATTGTTATCTCCGGTGAACGGGATGGCATGGAGGCGGCAATGGCGCGACTCTCCGCGGCTGGTGCGCGCAAAGTGACGCCATTGGCCGTCAGCATCGCCGCGCATAGCCCGCTGATGGCGCCAGCCGCCGCCGAGTTACGCGCGGCGATCCAGGCTACACCGCTGGAAAAACCCAGTGTGCCGGTGATCGGCAACACCTCCGCGCGCCCGTTGACAGAAGTGGACGAGATCCGTTCCGAATTGGTTGAGCAATTGACCGGCAGCGTCCGTTGGACCGCGTCCATGCAACACGCGCTGAACGAAGGCGCCCAGAGTTTCGTGGAAATCGGTCCAGGCGATGTACTCACCAAACTCATGCGACGGATTGACCGAGAGAGCAACCGGCAGGCGGTCAACGATCCCGAAAGTGTTCAATCATTCGTCACCTGGTATTCGAACGCCTGAATTTCCATGCCGTTGAACCCCAGAGATTGCATTCGCCGTTTACCGTTTTCAACGGTATAATGGTCTCCACCACGATTGAGATGAGGATCATGAATTTTACCGGCAAAGTTGCTCTTGTAACCGGCAGCAGTAGCGGAATCGGTGCTGCGATCGCCAAGGAATTGGCCAGTGCTGGCGCAAGCACGGCGGTGCACTATCGCGGCAACAGCGACGGCGCCGAAGCGGTCGCAGAAACAATTCGAGCTGCTGGCGGTGTCTGTTCGATCTTTCAGGCAGACGTCGGTGATGTGGATCAAGCGGCGGATCTGGTCAAACAGATACAGACCGAATTGGGTAGCCTGGACATCCTGGTCAATAACGCAGGCACCACACGCGACACGCTCTTGCTCAGCATGAAAGAGGAGGATTGGGATGCCGTCCTGCAGACCAATCTCAAGAGCGTCTACGCAGTCTCTCGTGCAGCGTTGCGTGGCATGATCCGCAAACGCTGGGGTCGGATCATCAACATCACGAGCGTGGTCGGTCTGTCTGGACAGGCAGGCCAGGCCAACTACTCGGCTAGCAAAGCTGGCATCATCGGCTTTACCAAGAGCCTGGCCAGAGAGATTGCCAGCCGCAACATCACCGTCAATGCGGTTGCGCCTGGATTCGTACCGACCGCTCTCACCGGTGTTTTGAGCGACGACCAGCATGAAGAGATCGTCAAGAACACCCCCGTGGGACGGATGGGGACGCCCGAAGAAGTTGCTTGGGCCGTCGCCTTTTTGGCCGCTGAGCGCTCTAGTTTCATCACGGGCCAGGTTCTAAGCGTGGATGGCGGCCTCGTGATGATGTAAACTGTCGGATGGCCGACTGCTCCGTTGATGGGAGCCGTGACGTACACACGATGTTTGCGCAAGCTCAGGAAATCAATTATGCCCAACAGCCTCGATGTTGCGTCGCTCTCCATCCAAACTGATTCAGGAGTACCTATCAGCCATCCGGCGCAGGAGAGCAATTCGCGAGAGCGATATGCCCTCATCAATCAACGCCGCCAGGCGCGCAGATTGGCGACACAGGCGCTCTTTGAGATCGACAGTGTGGGCCACCGTCCGGGCGATGTAATCGACGAACGACTGGCCTACAGCCCGCTGGATGCCCATGGAGCCACATTTCTCCGTTGGCTGGTCAGCGGCGTCGTCCGCCACATGGATACGTTGAACAGCCTGATCATCCGCTTTGCGCCCGAGTGGCCCGTAGACCAACTCGCCATCATCGACCGCAACATCCTCCGCTTGGCGTTATTCGAAATGGGCTCTCGTGAGGTGGACACACCGTCCAAAGTCGTGATCAACGAGGCAGTCGAATTGGCAAAGCTCTTCGGCAGTGACAGTAGCCCCCGTTTTGTAAATGGCGTCTTGGGTTCCGCTCTGGAACACGTCTATCAAGAGACTTTTCTAGCGATCGCTTATGAATAGTTTTTTTGGCATCGGCATAATGGAGCTCTTTTTCATCGCAGTGATTGCGATGCTGGTCTTGGGACCGGAGCGCCTGCCCGCGGCAATACGCGAGGTGGCCAAGTACATCCGCATGATCCGGGGGCTTTCCAGCGATCTGACTTCGCAGTTCAGCGAAGAGTTAAAGATGCTGGATGAGATCAATCCGCAGAAACTGCTCAACGAGTTTACTGCGCCGCTAAAAGATGAATCGACGACAAAAAAACCGCGGCCAAGCCCAAATCGACAACCCCTGCAAAACCGGCTGCCAAACCCAAACCAGTAGTCAAGACCGAAGCCGCCGCCGCTGCAACTGTGGCAACAGCTAAAGACAACATAGAAAAAGACAACATAGAAGATGTCGCCAATACAGACGCGCCAGCAGCGGAGACGGCCAACGTCGTGACGGCCGATGCCAACGCACCGGAAGCGACGACAGAAGAAGGTGCAACGTCGGACAGCGCGGATGCTGGCGTTCCGCCTGCCGATGACGCATCCAATCGCATCCTCCCACCTCAGCCAGATGAAGCCCTCCCTTCCACCGACGAACCGACCCTCTCAAAGGCAGAACATCCAGCTCAAAACGGTGTAGCCCCTGCCGCGGAGAAGAACACGGAGGACGGGAGAACGAACGAACCGCCTGAGCAGATCTCTCCAGTCAACCGGCCAGCAACGGCAGAGATGGGGTCCAACGGACCAGAAAAAGAGTCGCCTGACCTGGCTCGGACGAATGACCCTTCAGAGCCTGAGGGCGTGGCTTCAGAGCAAAAAGCGTTTAATTTAAATGGTACGTCTGTTCAATCAGAAGGCGAGCCATGAGCCAACAAGTTCAATCACTGGATCCCATCGAAGAGAGCAGCATGACGTTGATGGAGCATCTGGTTGAGCTCCGTGGGCGTTTAATGTGGATCGCTGGCGCCCTGGTCATCGGCACGTTGATTTCCATGATTTTCGTCAACCCGCTTCTCCGTTTCATCACCGCCCCGCTTGACGAGTATGGCGTGGTTCCCCAAGCCATCGGCCCCACCGATACAATCGGCATCTTTTTCAAAGTCAGCTTCACCACTGGGCGCAGTGCTTGGCCATGCCCATCATTGTCTACCAGCTGATCGGCTTTGCAGCGCCTGGCCTGTATCCGCACGAAAAGCGTATGCTGATCCTGATCTTGCCGGGCGTGATGATCCTGTTTCTGATCGGCGCCGCATTCGCCTATTTTGTCCTCCTCCAGGTGGCTGTCGGGTTCCTGCAGAACTTCCTGGGCGATGTCATTCGGCAAGATTGGACCATCGACCGCTATATTGGATTCGTCACGCGCGTGGTCTTTTGGATCGGCGTGGCCTTTGAGACGCCGCTGGTGCTAGCATTCCTGGCGCGCGCGGGTATCGTCAGCGGGCCGATGTTACTCGGCTTTTGGCGACAGGCTGTTGTGATCATCGCCATCGTCGCCGCCGCGATTACGCCCACCATCGATCCCGTCAACATGGCGATTGTGATGGGGCCATTGATCGGTCTCTATTTCATCAGCGTCGGTCTGGCCTATATGATCTACAAACCGAGAACACCGCGAGACTTCTCTGAAGAGTCCTTCCTGCCGCCAGACACGCAGGACGACGAGTAGCTCTACTGCAAAGCCGAGCGCTATGGGCGACCGTTTTCATCTGATCGCACAGAAACAGGACGTGCGCCGTCGAATCGAGCAGATCAGCGCCAACTGGAACGCGAACGCTTGAAGACACCCCCTCGGTGCGGCAGATTGGCCGGTTGGAGGACGAGCAGCAGCGATTGATGGCGGAAGAGTATTCGTTGCGATTGGCCATCGATCGCAGCGACTGAGCGACAAATGACATGTAGAGCTTGACGACAGGGGCGACGGTTGCGTCGCCTCTGTTTGATGGGAGACAAAGCCGCGATGCAAGAAAATTTTGACGCCATCATCCTGGCCGGCTACGACGCAGATCGGATCGATGCACTCACAGAGATCACGGGAGAACCGCACAAGGCGTTGGTGCCGATTGCCGGCAAGCCGATGGTCGTTCATGTCGTGGAAGCGCTGAACGCCAGCCAACGGATTGGGCGTGTAGTCATCGTGGGCATGAGCCAAGAAGATGGCATCACCTTTGAAAGCGAAGTTCACTACTTGCCTGACAGTGGCTCCCTCTTCGAAAACACGGCCACTGCATTTGAATATTTGGCTACGGTTCAGGATGTGGGCCGCCACGCCCTTTTGACATCCGCGGACATTCCACTGGTGACGGCTGAAATGGTGGATTGGTTCTTGAACGCCTGCCGACCGTATGACCATGATGTCTATTGGGGCTTGACCGAGAAGAGCGTGATGGAGAAGACATTTCCCAATAGCCAGCGCACCTACGCCCACCTGGTTGAGGGGAGCTTCTGCAACGGTGAATTCTATCTAGGTCGCATTGAAGCCGCATTGCGCCGCCAGGAATTGTTCCGCGACATGATCGCCAACCGCAAGAATGTCTTTCGACAGGTTCGGATTCTTGGTTTTAGGGTGATGCTGAAATTTGTCTTCCGTCGCTTGACCATCGATGACCTGTTGGGTGTGATCCGTCGAGCGCTGCAACTCGAAGGCGCACCTGTGATCCTGCCCTTTGCTGAGACCGGCATGGATATCGACAAGCCGCAACATCTGGAACATGTCGAAGCCTATATCGCACGATATGGTGGGGAAAGCGCCTGGCATGCGCCAGACTCCCCCGCGCACAGCCCGCCGTCGAGTGACCCAAATGGCTAGCTGGTTGCAGGCACTGCGTTGGCGCCTCCACCACATCGATGCCGCGCTCAGCTTCCGCCTGGCAAGATCCACCGACGACAGCAGCGAGCGTTCGCTGAAGGATGGATTGGCGCTGGTTGGCGCACACTTGGGCGATAGCTGGCTCTGGGTGATCGTGGCCGCTCTACTCCTGCGAAAAAGCCAGAGAGGGCGAGGACAAGATGATGGCCGCGGCCAGCGACGGGTGATCGGCTGGCTGCTCAGTTTTGCGGCAGCAATTGTGTTGACGCTCGTGGTCAAGCAGACAGTGCAGCGGCAACGACCCGGCGCGGGCATCTTGCTCTATGGCGCGGGCGCGGATGTACACAGTTTCCCAAGCGGCCACGCAGCGCGCATGGGCGCAACGGCGGTCTGGGCGACGGCGCTCTGGCCAACATGGGGTTGGCTGCTTTGGCCGTTGACCTTCTGGATATGCTGGAGTCGAGTGCGGCTGGGCGTACACTACGTCGGGGATATGCTGGCCGGGCTGCTGCTCGGTGGCCTGGTAGGTGCAACGGTCCGATACGGCATCGTGAAGCGCTGATCAGATTCACTTCTCGTGCGTTTCCCAAGAACTGTAAAGGGGTGGGCGATACGTTGACGCCCACCCCTTCTTGATCCAGACTCTGGTCCGCTTGCGTACGATAGCTGCCGAGCTATTGCTCCGGCGCAGCTTGCGCTTCTGCTTGGCGGGCAAGTTCTTCTTCGACCAATATGCGCCTCAACACCTTGCCAACCTGGCTCTTGGGCAGCTCGGTGCGGAACTCAACTTCCGTCGGCACTTTGTACGGCGCAAGGTTTTCCTTGCAGAAGGCGCGCACCTCTTCTTCTGAACAGACCTGACCGGGCTGAAGCACCACATACGCCTTGACGGTCTCACCGCGTCTTGGATCGGGCACACCGGCCACAGCCACCTCCATCACCTTGGGATGGGTGAAGAGCACTTCTTCCACCTCGCGCGGGACGATGTTGTAGCCACTGGCAATAATCAGATCCTTCTTGCGATCCACGATGTAGAAGTAGCCATCTTCGTCCATCTTGCCGATGTCGCCCGTATGCAGCCAGCCATTCTTGTCGATGGTGATGGCAGTCTCTTCCGGCTTGTTCCAGTAGCCAACCATCACCTGCGGACCGAAGATGCAGACCTCGCCTTCTTCCCCGACAGAGAGCCTTGCGTAGTCGCCATTCTCGTCCGGCTCCAGCGCAAAGATGGCCACTTCGGTGTTGGGAAGCGGCAGTTCCGACCGAACCGGCGCGGCCTTCACCGAAGATGGGGTTGGCCGTCGCAACCGGCGATGTCTCGCTGAGACCGTACCCTTCGACCAGACGCCCACCGGTGATGCTCTCGAATTGCCGCGCCACTTCCACGGGCAGACCAGAACCGCCACTCAAGCACGCCTTGATCGAGTGCAAATTATACTCGCTGACCCGCTTGTGGTTGATGACCGCGTTGTACATGGTCGGCACGCCCGGATAGAGGGAAACATGGTCTTGCTGAATCACGTCCAGCACGTGGTCGATGTTGCGGGGGTCGGGCACGACGAGCAGTTCAGCGCCGATGGCAAACGAAAGCAACATGCCGACTGTCATGCCATAGACGTGGAAAAAGGGCAGTGCGCCCAGCAGCTTCTCCTGGCCATATTCTGCCTTGGCAAACCAGGCGCTCATCTGGTAGACATTCGCCACCAAATTGCGGTGGGTCAACATGGCAGCCTTGGGAAGGCCGGTTGTGCCGCCGGTGTACTGGAAGAGCACCACCTGGTCCAGGTCGTGGTCGATCTGTGGCGGACGAGGTGGATGGCTTTTCAGCAGATCGTACAAGTTGTGGATATTGGGCGCGGAGGGCACATCGACCATCATGCCCGCGGCGCGCACCGGACGCGCCGCCAGTTTGCCAAAGAGCCAGTTCAACGAATCTGGGATGTCGGTGACAATGGTATTCTGGACTTCCACGACCATGTCGTGCTCGGTTGCATAGGCCTGCGCCTGAACCAGCCGTTGGTAGAGGCCGCTGATCAGGACAATCGTCTTGGCGTTTGCTGTCGTGCAATTGATGGGCGAGTTCGCGCGGGGTGTAGGTCGGATTGGTGTTGACGATGGTCGCGCCGGCCTTGAGTGCGCCGAAATAGGCAATGACCTGCTGAGGGATGTTGGGCAGCATCAGCGAAACGCGATCGCCGGACCGTACGCCCATTGCATACAACGCCGCAGCAAATCGATCCGTCAGTTCATCCAATTCTCGATAGGTGAGCTTGGATTGAATCGCCAACCCAAGGGGCAGATACTTGAGCACAAGGCGCAGGCTGATGTGGTTGGGGTACTTTTTCGCAGCATCGGTCAACACCTTCTGAAGCGGGATCTCGGGGATCTCAATTGTATCCGGTACGCCCTCTTCATAGTGGGCGTACCACGGGTGTGTAGTCGACATAACTTCTCCTTTGGTCAAATCGAACAGCCGATCCTACTTCGCATCTCTTCTGATGGGTCTGCAACGGCACCATGCAAACGGCAGGTGATGATGCAATGAACACTTGAAAAATTTGCATCTGAAATGGGGCAGTCAGGAACAGTCCTC
>JAAUPU010000063.1 GCA_012032975.1 Caldilineaceae bacterium
GGAACGTCCGCCTCATTGCACGCTAACGGTGTGGGCCGCCCGACCATTTCCTGCCGGGGATTCGGGAACTGCTGACCTCATCCGCTTCCAGTTGCCTCGCACCGACCGGCAACTCTCTGGTCAGGAAGGTAGGATGGGTTGTGTCTCCGTCATCATCTGTATCACTATTTGATTGAGACCAGGTTGCAGGATTCCCCGCAGCACGATGGTAGCATACGCGATGATCACTGTCAACCAGGATTGGGGCAAAATTTTGGCGTTCTTGTTCGGCCAGCGGCCACAGGATGGCGATACGACTCCACCGACGAGAGACGCGCAGCGACTCAGGCCAATCCAAAATTAACAGCATCCACGAAGCTCACGAAGGAACACCGAGACTTGCAATGGCCTCAGTCGAGCAACACGGAACGGCACCAATGGTGCAAGGCTACGTCGTCGGTTGCAAAAGACCAATAGGCCGCAATCCAGCGCCGAGCGGCCGTGTGATGCTGGGCGAGATCCTGGTCGCGCAACCACCTCATGGCGACGGCAAGGTCGCCGTCGTTTGCGCTTGGCGTGATGGGTTGCTCCAGGTATATCGCCGCAGTAAGCGGATCAAGCCGTCGGTCACCCATGATGGTCGCAGCGCCAAAATCGATCACCGCGGTGATCGATTGACCCTGGGCGAGCATGTTGCCGGGCCACGCGTCCAGGTGGACGAGCCTGGCTCTGGCTGGCTCTGGCAGCGCGGCCGCCAGAGAGACGGGGTCGATTCCGTCAAAGTCTTGGCCAGCCATGCGAAGGCTGCGCGCCGCGCGTTGCGCCAGGTAGCTGCGAAAATTGCCGGTCTGTATAGCAGTGGGCGTGCAGAGGTCGCCAAACCAGGGGCGGTCGATCTGCAGGTCGCCGATCAGGGCGGCGGCGTCAAGATAGGCGCGGATCAATGCTACGCGCACCGCGCCAACAGCCTCGCAGAGCAGTTCGATCAGCGGGCGCCCAGGCAGCCGTGGCTCGACCGTGACAATGTGGCCCGCCACGATTCGAGTGTCGACGACCGCCGGGATCGCAAAGGTCACGGTCTGTGCATGGCGCGCCATTTCGGCCAGCAGCGCAGTTCGAGCCGAGATCCAAACTGCGTTTTCCAGTCCACCGCGACTGACCCGCGCCACGCGCTCCTCGTCAAGGGCCAAAACCCATGCCTCGCCGCCCCGACCGAGCAAGGCGTCTGGACCAACACCCAGGGCAGCCATCACGTCTGCCAATTCAGCGTCGTCGCTGGGACGCACAGCGGTCGGGTCCATGTCGGCGCAGTGATTCGTCACCGGTCGCTGTCAGCAATCGTCACCAGCACCTGGTCCACCCGCCGACCGTCCATGTCCACCACTTCCAGGCGCAGATTCCCCAAGAGAAAAAAATCACCCTTCTTGGGTATATGGCCCAACCCGGCCATGATCAAGCCACCCACCGTGTCATAGCGCGTCTCCGCATCGCCCGGTAGCACCTCAGTCTGATATAGATCGTGGAATTGGTCGATGGGCAGCCGGCCATCCAGCAGCCACGAGCCATCCTCGCGTTGGACCACCTGGGGCGTTTCGTCGACCTCCTGGATCTCGCCCACCATCGCCTCCATGAGATCGTCCATCGTGATCATTCCTTCCAACCCGCCAAACTCATCGATGACCAGCGCGATCTTGTTATGGGTCGCCTTGAAGCGCTCCACGACCTCCAACGCGGGCATACTGTCCGGCACAAAGAGCGCTGGATGCATCACGCTGGCAATCTCCGGATCCTGATCGGCCAAGCTCTGCGCCAGCAGATCCTTGGCCAGCACCACACCGACCACGTTGTCCAGGTGGCCATTGGCGACAGGATAGCGCGAGCGATTGCCGATGCGGATCTTCTCCAGGATCGCCTCTCTGCTGTCTCGAACGTCCAGCCAGACGATCTCCGTACGGGGCGTGATCAGGGCGCTGACGCTGCGATTGCCCAGCCGGAAGACCTGTTCTACGATCGCTTCCTCGAGCGGCTCCACGACACCTAACTCTGCGCCTTGGCCGATCATGATGCGAATTTCTTCTTCGGTGATGCTTGGTTCGGGCGCTCCTTCAATTTTGAGCAGACGAAGCACGCCGTCGGTCGAGGCGCTGAGCAGATGCACGACCGGGCTGACCAGTTGCGACGCGCGACGCATGGGCCGCGCGACGCGTGTGGCCATCGCTTCTGCATTGTGCATGGCTATACGTTTGGGGGCCAGTTCGCCAAAGACGAGCGAGAGATAAGTGATGACCACCACCACAAGAACCACGCTGATCCCTTCGCTGTAGGGTGCGAGCAGTTCGACCTGTGCCAGCCAAGGGGCGATCTTCCGGCCAGGGTCGCGCCGCCAAATGCACCGGCCAGGATTCCCACGAGCGTGATGCCGACCTGAACGGTAGACAGAAAGTGGGTGGGCGATTCGGCCAGCTCAAGCGCCACCTTCGCGCCCTCGTCGCCTTCGTCTGCGCGCTGCTGAAGCCGCACGCGGCGAGCCGCACCAGTGCCATTTCCGACATGGCCAGCAGACCGTTGAATCCTATCAGAAGCAGCACGATCACAAGTTCAAGCGTAAGCCGTCATCCTTCCTTCTATTCGGCTATGCCCACCGCGTCCAACACAAAAGCGTAGTCGAACGCCACCTCTTTCAATCGATCAAAACGACCCGATGCACCGCGATGACCGGCAGCCATGTTGGTCTTGAGCAAGAGGCGATTCTGGTCGGTCTTGTGGGTGCGCAATTTGGCCACCCATTTGGCCGGCTCCCAATATTGGACGCGCGGGTCATTCAATCCGGCCGTGGCCAGGATGTGGGGATAGTCGGTCTCTTCTATGTTCTCATAGGGCGAATAGGAGTTCATATAGTCGAAGTACGCAGCATCGTTTGGGTTGCCCCATTCCTCATATTCCATCACCGTCAGCGGGATCGATGGGTCAAGCATGGTGTTGATCACATCGACGAAGGGCACGCCGGCTACAGCCGCACAGACCAGGTCCGGTCGCATGTTGAGCACCGCGCCGATCAGCAAGCCACCCGCGCTGCGCCCTTCGATCACCAGGCGATCGGGGCGGCTCCAACCCTCTCCGATGAGGCCTCTGCGCAGGCGATGAAGTCGGTGAAGCTATTCTTCTTTTCCAGCAGCTTGCCTCGCTCGTACCAGGTGCGCCCCATCTCGCCGCCGCCGCGAATATGCGCAATGGCAAAGACGAAGCCACGGTCCAACAGCTGATGCGATTGGCGTCGAAGGCAGGATCGATGCTGACGCCGTAGGAGCCGTACCCATAGAGCAACAGTGGGTTCTGGCCATCCCGCGCAAGACCCTTGCGATAGACCAACGAAATGGGCACCTCGACGCCATCGGACGCACGCGCCCACAGCCGCTCGCTGACGTAGTTGGCCACATCATAACCACCCAAGACCGGCTGCTGTTTGAGCAAGACGCGCTCGCCGGTGGACATGTTGTAATCATAGACGCTTTCCGGCGTGGTCAACGAACTGTAGGTGATGCGCAGTTGCTCCGTGGCATACTCGGGATTGCGCAGTGGCCAAAATGTGTAGACCGCTTCGGGGAATTCGACCAAGCGCGATGCGTCCAGCGACGCTTGGCCCGTAGACAGGTCAAAGACGCGTAGGCTGCGCAGACCATTCTGTCGCTGATAGAGTACGAGATGGCCCTGAAAGGCCTCTGCCCTGTCCAACTTCACGCCCGGCTGATGGGCCACAAGCTCCCGCCAGTGCACTTTGCCAGGGCTTTGCACGGGAGCCACCATCAGGCGAAAGTCGACGGCGTCGTCGTTGGTCACCAGATAGAAATGGTCGCCATGATGGGCAATCGAATACTCCAGTCCATGTTTGCGCGGCTGGACAAGTTGGGGAAGCGCCTCCGGTTCATCGCTGCGCAGGAAGTGGATCTCGTCGGTCTGCTTGCTGCCCAGGCTGATGAAGATCAGCTCACCGCTCTTGCTCTTGGAAAGGCTCATGTAAAAGAGCGGGTCCGGTTCGCGAAGAACGAGTGCGTCGGAATCCCGCGATTCGCCCAGGCGATGACGATGGAGCTGATAGGGTCGTTTGGCCAGCATCCTTCGGTCAGATAGTAGAAGGCACGGCTATCACTTGCCCATTCCAGCCCATAGCCAACGCCCTCGATCTGCTCTGGCAACAACTCGCCGGAAGCCAGATCTTTCACGCGGAGTTCGAAAAGCTCCTGGCCGCTATGGTCCACCGAATAGGCCAGGAGACGATGGTCCGGGCTGATGCGCACGGCGCCCAACGCCGTGAACCCGTGACCTTCGGCAAGCGCGTTCTGGTCGAGCAGGAGCTCTTCCGCGCCTCCTTCAAGCGGGCGACGACAGTAGATCGGGTATTGCTTGCCTTCCTCTGTGCGCTGGTAATAGAGAAAGGGACCGTGAGGCTCTGGCACCGAAAGATCGCTTTCCTGGATACGACCGCGCATCTCCCTGTAGAGGGTGGCTTGGAGCGCCTCGGTATGCGCGGTGGCTATATCTGTGTAGCGATTCTCCGCTTCCAGATACGCGATCACGTCCGCGCTGTCACGCTCGCGCAGCCAGAAATAGTCATCATAGCGAGTCTCGCCGTGGACATCCACACGATGGGGACGTTGGGCGGCCTCGGGAGGCAAACCCTGTATCGATGAATTCATGGATCTTGATCCTTGTGATGGTGCGCGCGATGGCGTGCGCCCACACTCTGTGGTTCGGCGCACATTCGAGCGGCTTTGACCGAGCGATTTTGGCCGGACGATTTGCTCAGAGCGATTTCCTCAGAGTACCGTAGCGTCTGATGATACCGCCAAGCCTGCCATTGTTCAACTGTCGCGTATCCAAAGGGTCTCTTTACCGGTCCAGCTAAATCCTGAAACGTTGACCATCACCTGAACCAAGGCACTGTGGAGATAAAGGGCAAAATGGGCAATCGATGGACCGCCGATGAAATTGCGTATCAAACTGGCAAGACAGGCGTCGTAACTGAGGGAACGCTGGATCTGCTGATCAGCAATGGTAGCGTCATGGCGCAGAGCGCAGAGATGGAAGCGTTGCCCACACCGTACGCCGCGACCGCGCCGGATGTGTGTAGCCGCGACCCTGTCGGCCCGTATGGTCTGAGGGGGATCCCACGGCTGTCCTGCCCGGGTTGGCTTGCTTGCAGCGGCGCAAGATCAGGCAGTTGCGGCTCGACTGTGGGCAGAATCCGAACAGGTGACAGGCATTCGGTATTCCCAGTTGGAGCGGGAGCCGGCCATGTAGACTCGTTAAGCGGGCCACACCAAGCGTGGTCAGGCGTCGAACGTGGAACCAGACCAGGCATGATCCCTCCCAGTCAAGGTTTTGCCCACACCGTGCACCTGATCGGACTTGGCGAAAATCTCAATTTATGACAAGATATCATCGTCAAAATAGACCGCTCATCATAGACCGTTTGGGTTGAAGGCACAAGGTGTATGGGACGTATCTCTCTGTCGGGGAAGAAGCTGGTGTTTTGGGGCACGTTGAGCCTGATCGCTCTGATCGCCATCCTCTTCTGGTGGCTTGTCGATCTTGAGCTCGTTGCCAAGTACCTCTTCGATCTCAAATGGGGCGACGTGGCGCTGGCGTCGATTCTGCTGGTTGCGGGCCTGGCAGCCCATGCCGGGCGCTGGTGGTATCTGCTCGGCTATCGGGTCTCGTTCAAGCTTGCATTCGACGCCGCCAATCTCTGTCACATGCTCAACATGTGGCTGCCTTTGCGCCCCGGAGAACCGGCGCGCATCTATCTCGTCGGTCGCACCGGCGAAGTCTCCTATTCGGAGACCACCGGCACTGTTGTCATGGACCGCTGGCTGGACAATGTCATGCGGTATGGTCTGCTTGCCTTGGCCGTTGCCATCGGTCTGGGCGCAGAATCGGGCGCTGCTGCTGCTGTCAGTGGCGTGCTATTCGTGGTCGTGCTCTTTGCAGCCATGAGCGCCGTCGTCATCTATCGAGAGGCCGTGCTGCGCACGTGGCCGCGATGGCTGGCCCATCTGCCCTGGGTTACGGAAGAAGGCGCCCAAAACGCTATTTCTGGTGTGGTCGACGGGATCTCCGACATCCGTTCGCTGCGCGAGTTGACCCGGCTCTTTGTCTGGTCGCTGGCCATATGGCTACTCTTGATTCTCTCCTATTATGCGGTGCTGCTGGCGTTCCCGTTTGAACTGCCCCCCTTGCAGATGTGGACCATTGCGATCGGCGCCGCGGTGCTTTCACCGCCCACAGCAGCCACAGAACCAGGTCTGTTCCACGCCTCTGTGGTCGCACCCCTCACCCTGATCGGACTGGACCCCGCCGTGCTGACCGCGTTTGCGGTCGTCGCACATCTCCTCCAAAACGTCTGGTTGACTGGCCTGGGTCTGCTGGGCATGGTCCGCTTGCCCGAAGCGCGTCGCATCTCCTTTGCACCCTCGCACGGCGCGGATTGACCCGGCTCTCTCCCAAACAATTCCTCAGTCCCATCTTCATAATCTCTAAACAACTCTCCGCTATGCTGTGGGTCATCTGGTCGTATCGGACCCGACTTCAGCATCAGTAGACAATCTATTCAGTGTACAACCTATCTAGAGGAGAGATGTGAGATGAAACTGCAACGTAACTGGAAACGCATCGCAATCGGTACGGCGGCTGGCCTTGCGCTGACCGCGGGCGTCATGACGGCTGCCACGGTGGCGCCAACGATCGCCAACGCCCAAGAAACCGTGGCTGAACTTGGACTCAACCAGGTCCGTTGGTCCGGCCAGCGTGATGGCTTTGGAACGATGGCAGGATGCGGTTGCAGCCGGATGATGCTCGACCCAGAGCAGGCTTTGGCCGACGTGCTGGGCATCACGGTTGAAGAGCTGGAGACCGCAAAGGACGCCGCCCGCGATGCAGCCATCGCCGCAGCGGTAGAAGCCGGCACAATCACTCAAGATCAAGCGGATGAACTGGCCGACCAAGACGGCTTGGGATTCGGGGGACGCGGGTTTGGACGGCTGGATATCGACAGCGATCACCAAGCATTGATGGCCGAGGCGCTTGGCATCAGCGAAGAAGAACTGGAAGCCGCGCATGAGCAGGCTGGCGAAGTGGCGATCTCCACCGCGCTGGAAGAGGGGTTGATCACCCAGGCCCAAGCCGACGACCTGACGGTGGCACACATGGTCAAGACAGCTATCTACCATGCACAAGAGACAGCCCTGGACGCGGCGGTTGAAGCTGGCTTGATTACCCAGGCCCAAGCCGATGCACAGATGCGGCACTATGGCATGGATGGGCAACGCGGTCACATGCAGCAACGCGGCCATGATCGGGGGCGCGATGGGTTCGGCGGGCGCGGTCAGCGTAATGGCGACGGCTCCGGCCCAGGCAGTGGCGGACAACGACAGCTAGGCCCGGCAACGGCTGCGCCTGAAGGCGACCTGTAGGACGACGGGATTGGTCGCAGGTCTGCGGCTCATCCAGCAGGAGGCGCGTACGATTTCGACAGACGCCTCCCTCTGATCCATGCGAGCGTGGTTCCTCCGAACCACGCTCGCACTTATGTTCTGTGCCAGCTCCGCTAGATTTGCAGATCGACCACCCGGTCAGCTACGATGGTTTGGGCGCCTCGAACCACCGCCTACCCATGAGGGAAAGATGACCAAGACAATTCTGGTTGTTGACGACAAGAAAGAAATCCGGGTCATGGTCGATGCCTATCTGACGCAGGAAGGCTTTCGCATCGTGTCAGCGGCCAATGGTCAGGAGGCGCTCTTCGTTGCCCGCGAACAGAAGCCCGACCTCATCATTCTCGACTTGATGATGCCGAAATGGGCGGCTACGATTTTATTCGCGCATACAATAAAGAGGCAGAGACGCCCATCATCATCCTCACCGCCCGTCTGGAAGAGCACGACAAGGTGGTGGGGTTGGAACTGGGCGCGGACGACTATGTGACCAAACCATTCAGTATGCGCGAGTTGACCGCCCGGGTTCGCGCAGTGCTGCGTCGCTCGGTCAAACAGGCGCCCGCGCCCGATGTGATGCGCGGCGCAGGGGTGACTCTCGACCACGGCCGACGAACCGTCCATGTGGAGGATCGCCCCATCGACCTGACCCCTTCCGAGTTCGACCTGCTGGCCGCGTTGATGGCTGGACAGGGTCGCGTCTTCTCGCGCTTGGACCTGCTCGAACGGCTCCAGGGCGATGCGTACGAAGGATACGAACGCACCATGACGTTCACGTCCGCAATCTGCGCACCAAGATCGAACCAGACCCACGCAATCCCCGCTTCATCGAAACGGTCTATGGCGTGGGCTATCGATTTACGCCGGACGGTTGAGAGGTCGGTGACTCAGGATGCGCTCCTTAACCCTCAAATTGTCCCTGGCCTTTCTCATTGTCGGTCTGACGGGCGCGCTGCTGGTTGCTTCTTCGTTGGCCAGCGCACCGCCACCGAATTCGACCGCTTCCTGCTGGACCGGAATCAACAGACCACGGTCATGATGTTGCCGACTACTACCACGAGCAAAACAGCTGGAGGGTGTTGGAGAATTCGTGAGGCGGGGGGCTGGTCTGCGCAATCGCGCCGGGGGTCGCAACCAGGATCCTCGTCCCCCCGACCCCAGGTTGCGCGCCACGCTGGTGGATTCTGGCGGAAACGTACTCTTCAGCTCGCGGCCAGAGCTGATCGGCACGCGACTCACACTTGAGGCAATCGAGCAGGGCGTGCCAATCCACGCGAACGATCAAGTGGTCGGCGTAGTGCTGTTCGAAGGCAGGCCCACGCCGCTTCCCATCGAAGCGCCAGAATCTGCCTTTCTTGCGCGCGTCAACCGGGCCATCGCACTTGGCGCACTCGGCGCAACCGCGGTTGCGCTCATCTTGGGCGTCTTGCTGGCGCGCACCATCACCCGCCCGGTTCGCGAGCTGACCGCCGCGACTCAATCGGTGGCGCAGGGCAGCCTCGGCGAACAGGTGCCAGTCCGCTCGCGGGATGAGCTGGGCGAACTGGCGCTCTCGTTCAACCAGATGAGCAGCGACCTGTCGC
>JAAUPU010000064.1 GCA_012032975.1 Caldilineaceae bacterium
GGGCGGATGGTCATCTGACCATCCGCCCGTTTCATCATTCTGAGTGAACTCCTTTGCTCAGGCTTCCGCTTATCGGGGGATGTAAGCGGAAATCTGTGCGATCGCACGAGACATCGGGGCGTCTTGCGACCTGAAATGATTCCTCTGACGACATCCAACGACAGAGAGAGTCAAGAATGCGACAGACACCTAATTCCACACCGGACACGCTGCCTGCTCAAGGAACTACGCGGCGGGAACCATTCCGAGGGGGTGTTCACTACAACACCAATCTAACCCAAGAATGATTGGGCCGTCTATAGGACATTGCCGCATATTCTTGTAGGAATATTCCTACAAACGCAGGGCTTCGGACCCAGCGGACAATTTCAAGGCCTACGGGGCGGCCGATCACGGGGTGGCTGGTCAGATGAGAATTGGTCAAATGATAGCCCGTTATCCGCGGCAAACCGAAGCAAGTCTTGGAGAGTACGCAGCCCCAACTTATCCATCATTCTTGTCCGATGGGTGCTAACCGTTTTGGGTGAAAGATGAAAACCTCTGGCGATTGAGGCATTGGTGTGGCCACCGAGCAGAAAAAAGAAAACCTGTCGTTCTCTATTAGTAAGGCCTGCCAGAGGATCCCGATTTGGCGAATGATCCCGGTCGTGCATCATGGATTCGAGCAGTAGCAGTTCAACTTCGTCACTACGATATATCTGGCCCCTATACACGCTGCGGATCGCCCGGATCAGTTCCTCGCCCCCCGTCGACACCTTGAGCAGGAAGCCAAGTCCACCTGAATGGACCGCGCGCATCAGCATGTGCGGGTCTGAATACGCCGTAAGAAACACAACTTGGAGCTTGGGACACATGGCGCGCATTTGCAAACTGGTCTCAACGCCATCCATGCCAGGCAACTGCAAGTCCATGACGACAACGTCTGGCTTCAGGTAAGACATGGCAGCCAGCGCTTCGAAGCCGCTCGGCGCTACCCCAGAGACACGCAGGCTTGGGCTTCGTTGAGCAATGTGCGAAGGCTATCGCGAAGCACGGCCTGATCCTCAACGACAAACACATCGATCATCTATCGACCTCCACTGATATAGATGTACCCTGGCCAGCCACAGACCGAATGTGGAGACGCCCGTGGATACTCGCAATTCGTTCACGCATGATGACAAGCCCCCAGTGACCGTCGTCATCAGCACGGTGTTGAAGCAAGGTATCAAAACCGATGCCATCATCTCGAACGAGTAGTCGAACACAATCGTCTGCCTGTTGAATCTCGACGAAGACCGTTTCAGCTTGAGCATGCTTGATCGCATTGGTAAGCGCTTCTTGAGCGACCCGGAACAGGACGCTCTCGACTTCGAGCGGCAGGCGCGAATATGTCCCTGAAAACCTCCTGAGCAAGCGAACGTCCAAGCGTCGCTCCAGGTTTGTGCAATAGTGGTCCAACGCTCTTGGCAGTCCAAATTCATCGAGCAGAGGCGGCCTCAACTCGGAGATCATGAATCTCGTCCTCTGCAAGGTATCGAGCAATGTCTCGAGTGAGAACGCGACCAATTCGGTGAGTTCCTTTGCATCGCTCAGATCATGGCGAAGGATCCCTTGAATCTTTTCCAGGGAAAACCTCAACGTGGTGAGGTTTCTCCCATTCAAGTCATGGAGATCTTCGGCCAGCACCTTGCGTTCGGCCTCTTGAACGACGGCCAGACGCTTGGTCAGCCCCTCCAGATCCAGCTTCTGGCGCTGGATTTCTGCCAGAAGCGCCTTTTCTTGCGCCTCTGATTGCTTGATTGCAGTAACATCCTGGATCGCGCCAAAAACTCGGTTGACCTTGCCCGTTCTATCTTGGACAGGCCGACAGAAAGTCTTCAGCCAGATCGTGGCGCCAGCGCCATTGACGATACGCAGTTCGTCAACAACCTCCTCTCCCTCACCAAGCAATCGTTGGCGAGCCACCCAGATGTGGCCGTCTTCAGAATGAATCGGGAGGCCGCCTGTTTCCAGGTATTCACCCGGATCGTCGTACCCAGTCAACCGATGCACTTCCTGTAGCGACCAATCATAGCGCCATGCGCCATCGGGTTGGCGGTCCGCTACAAAGACGTAGTCGGAGATCATGCCGGACACCTGGCGATATCGCTCTTCAGCCGCCAGCAACTGCTCTTCAGCCCGGACCCGATCTGTCACGTTACGCACCAGTGCCAAGACCTGGTTTTCCCCTACGCCGACAAATCGCAATTCGAGGGCGAGCTGCATGTTGTCAATATCTGCACGACAGACAAACTCGCTCTCTGGGCCGGCTTCCAAAGCCTTCTGGATCTGGTCAGAGATACCCTGGCACTCGGCGAAGGGTGTAACTTGACCGATGAACTGTCCAACCTGTGCGGGAACGGCCAAAGGTTGCTCTGGATCCCGAGCAGGTCTGGCTTCTAAACAGAGACCGTTGCGGTCAAAAACGAAAAAGCGCATCGGGGATCGCAGCAAGCACCGCGGCCTTTTCAGCCTGACTTGCAGCCAGCATAGCCAACCGATCCCGCTCCAGGCCGTTCCGATGCCAGACCCCTATGGTTAGAATACTACTTATAAGCACAAGCAAGATCAGAGCCACGAAGTATGGCTCGGTAGACAGCATATGTTGAGAGTTGATCGTGGCGACGATCGCAATGCCGAAGCAGGCCGCTACAACTATCGCAGTCAGTCTGAATGACAAGAGAACACTAGCTACCGAAATGCTGGCGAGCAGATAAAAGTATGTCACTGCGCCGGCAGCTGTTGAGGCTGTTCCAATGGTGGCCACATTCGCGGCAATCACTATTACAACCAGCACAAATCCAGCAATATCGGCTTTACCGCGCCTTGTCATCGTGTACAGAATTGCGAAGGATACTATCGCTGGCAGGATGAGGGGATCTGCCGAACGGAATCCCCAAGAGAGAATAGAAAACACTTCCCAGGGCACGGATATGACGAGCAGCACCAGCAGAATCGCAGCCAGGAGTCTTGACTGCCGCAACTTGTCCAGTCCATCCACTTCTACAACGGGATCAACCAACGCAAACCAGATACGTTTGGCGGCTCCGGCCATACTTTCTCCTTTCGTGTTTGCTGTTGGGTGCCCCGGCGGTGCGCTGATGGCCAAAGTTCGAATTAGCCGTAGTCGCCCGGAAGTGTAATGAATCACACTAAGTTTAGGCCAAGAGGTGGCGATCTGACAAGTGAATTGTAGGCCACCCCAATCTCGTGTACTATTGTGCCCTACCACCTTCGCACCGAGGCTCCCCTCATACACGCAAGACGCATAGAAAGCGAGATTGAACTTCATGCCAAACCCAAAGCAGGCGGCTCTCGACTATCATTCCCAAGGACGGCCTGGCAAGCTGAAGATCGTCGCCACCAAACCCATGGACAGCCAAAGCGATCTCTCCCTGGCCTATTCGCCGGGGGTGGCCCATCCAGTGCTAGAAATTGCCAAGAATCCAGATGACGCCTATGAATATACCGCCAAAGGCAACCTCGTCGCAGTCATCAGCAACGGTTCCGCGATCCTTGGCTTGGGCGATCGCGGCGCGCTGGCATCCAAACCGGTGATGGAGGGCAAGGCCGTTCTTTTCAAACGTTTTGCCGACATCGACGTGTTTGACATCGAGGTGGACGCCACCGATCCCGAAGAGATTGTGCGGTTTGGCGAGATGATCGCACCGACCTTTGGGGGCATCAATCTGGAGGACATCAAGGCGCCCGAATGCTTCTATATCGAACGCGAGCTGCAGAAACGAACCAACATTCCTGTCTTCCACGACGACCAGCATGGAACTGCAATTATTTCTGGCGCCGGGCTGATCAACGCTCTGGAGCTGGTGGGCAAGGAGATTGGCGACGCCAAGATCGTGATCAACGGCGCCGGCGCTGCGGGGATCGCGGTGGCCGAATTCTATATCGCCATGGGTGCTACCAAAGAGAATATCGTACTCTGCGATTCGCGCGGCGTCATCTATATCGGTCGCGAGGAGGGCATGAACGAATTCAAGCTGCCCTACGCGATCTACACCCACGCCCGCACGTTGTCCGATGCGCTCCAAGGGGCCGATGTCTTTGCCGGTCTTTCGGTCGCAAACAGCCTCTCGCGAGAGATGGTGCGCAGCATGGCGCGCGACCCGATCATCTTTGCCATGGCCAATCCAGACCCAGAGATCACCTACGAAGAGGTCCAGGCCGCGCGTTCAGATGTCATCTTTGGCACAGGTCGGAGCGACTATCCGAATCAGGTCAACAACGTCCTGGGCTTCCCCTTCATCTTCCGCGGGGCGTTGGATGTGCGCGCAAGCACCATCAACATGGAGATGAAACTGGCTGCGACGCGCGCCTTGGCCGATCTGGCCAAAGCCGACGTGCCGGACAGCGTGATGCGCGCCTATGGGTTGGATACACTCAAGTTTGGACGCGACTATATTATCCCCAAGCCACTCGACCCGCGCGTGCTGATGCATGTTGCGCCAGCCGTGGCGCGAGCCGCGATAGAGTCGGGCGTGGCGCGCATTGAGCTTGACCTGGATCGTTATATGGACCAGTTGGCTGGGCGTATGGGCAAGAGCGTACAGGTGATGCGTGGTCTGGAGATCCGCGCGCAGAAACAGCCTCAACGCGTGGTCTATGCCGAGGGCGAGCACCCGAAGATCATTCGCGCCGCCTATGCCGTCACGACGCAGGGCATTGCAACACCCATCTTGATCGGGCGCAAGGAGGTCATCCATGCACACTGCCAGGAGCTCGGTCTCGATTTTGCGCCACACACGGTAGACCCCACGACCTTTGCAAAACGCGAGGAGTATGCGCGCATTTTCTACAGCCGGCGCCAGCGCAAAGGGGTGACCTTGACGCGCGCAAGCGAGATGATTCGCGAGCGTAACTATTTTGGGCCGATGATGGTGGACCAGGGCGATGCGGATGCGTTTATCTCTGGCGTCACCTACAACTACCCCGAGGTGCTGCGACCCGCGCTTCAGGTAGTCGGCGCCGAACCAGACGGCTTTGTCAGCGGCGTCTATCTGATGCTGGCCCAGGACAGGCTCTACTTCTTTACAGATGCCACAGTCATCATCGATCCAACGGCCGAGCAGTTGGCAGCCATTGCGCTGAATGCCGCGGGCGTGGCGCGCCTGTTCGGCGTGGAGCCGCGGATTGCCATGCTGAGCTTTTCCAACTTCGGCAGCACCCCACACCCCGAATCCGACAAAGTCCGCCGTGCGACAGAGTTGGTCAAGCAAGTGCGCCCGGATCTACAGGTGGATGGAGAGATGCAGGCGGACACCGCAGTCTCGCCCGAGCTGAGCGGACTCCATTACCCGTTCAGCCAGGTCAGCGATGCCAACGTGCTGGTCTTCCCGCGGCTGGCGGCCGCCAACACTGCCTATAAGCTGCTGAGTAAATTGGGTGGGGCCGAGGCAATCGGTCCGATTCTGGTGGGGATGGGAAAGCCGTTGCACGTATTGGCAACCGGCGCCGACGTCCACGATATTGTCAACATGACGGTCGTCGCTTGCGTAGACGCGCAGAGTCGTAAAGAGAGGCTTTGAGCGGAGGATTGTTCAAGGGCTGGAGGATGCCCGCAATAAGGCATTCGGTATGTAGGGATGGTGCGAAGGGCGAGGTGCGTGAATCTGCTGTCACGCACCTCGCCCTTCGCTTCTTTTCTTACTCGGCAATCAGGATGGACACTGCCGTACCGCTGGCGACGCCGCGCAGCAGGGTCGCGTCTCCCCGGATGCGGCCCACGACATTGACTGGGCTATAGGCGCGCGGTTGGCTGCTGCTGCTGACCGGCGTGGGACCATAGAAGATACAGAACGCGCTGCCAGGCGGCCAATAGGCGAGTTCACCCACTTCAACATCGGCGCGTGCATCCGGCGCTTCCGGCATCTGCACGGGAATGTCAAAGTAGATCTCGTCGCCCCACACGTTGGCTGACCCCTTGATCGGTAGTGCGCCCGCGATCTGCTCGGCTGCTTCGCTGTCGTTCAGCTCCGCCTCAAACAAGAGATCGCCAACCTGGATGGTAATCTTGCGCATCGCACAATCACTCCTGGCTATAGTGGCCGGACTTACTTCCCATCCAAGAGACGAGCGGCCAGCGAGGTGAAGTTTTCCACCACCACGTCAGGACGATAGGGCGTATCTTCGTAGGGCAAACGATAGCGATTGACATACGCTCCGCGCAACCCACAGGCTCGCGCCCCAACCACATCAAACGAATTCGCCGAAACCATCAGACACTCGCTCACCTCCAGATCAAGCTGGCGCGCGGCGAAGCGATAGACCGCGGGGTGCGGCTTGAATGCCCCCACGGATGTCGCCGAAATCACGTTGTCGAAATCCCATTGCACACGATTCTTGACCAGGTGGTCGAGAAAACCGGGGTCGCCATTGGAAAGGACGACCAGGCGGAAGCGGGCGGAGAGCCGTTCCAGCGCAGCCGTGACCTCTGGAAATGGCGACAGGTATTGCCAGGCCTGCATAAATTCGCGCACTTCGATCTCGCTGGCATCCACGTCGTTCTGCGCCAGCGCATAGACAAACGCCCGTCGCGCCGTTTCCAGATACCGCTATGTCCAACCATCATCAGCGAGTCTTGGAATTGCTCCAACCGTTGACGAGCACGCCAGTGCGCCCACACCTGATCGGCATCGACCGTCGCCCCGTGCGCTGCCAAAAATTCCCCAATGTACGGCTTCAGGCTGCTTCCCAGGTCGAGCACAGTGCCAAAGAGGTCAAAGGTAAGCGCCTTCACCTGCGTAAGTTCGGTCATGGTGGAAGCTCCTACCCAACTCTGGTGAACTTTTGCAGCCGAGCATCGGCCTGTACTTCGCCCACGTATAGATCGCCATGTGAATCGACCCAGATGCCGTGCGGACAGGCCACGAACTCGCCCGGCTTTTCGCTCTTGCGCCGACCGCCCCACTGGGAAAGCAACTCGCCGTCGAAGGTATAGATGCTCACCTGCTGGTCGAGTTCGGCGATGTAGACCACGTCACGATCCCGGTCGAAGAAGATCGTGTCGGGCTTCGCCAGGCCACCAATTTCGTCGAGATAGTTGCCGTCGAGGTCAAACCGTTGGATTCGGTCATTGGTGCGATCACAGACCCAAACGCGATCGTAGCGATCCACGCGCACGCAATGTGAAAGCTCGAACTGACTTGGCCCGTTGCCCCAGTCACCCCAGGAATGGAGCAGCTTGCCCTCCGCCGAATAGCGATGGACCCGTGCATTTCCATAGCCGTCGGAGATGTAGAGATCACCGGTGGATGCGATGCCCAAGTCCGTGGGCAGACGGAATGGATCGCCGTCACGGCTGCTCTGCTCGCCGGGCGTGCCGATGGTCAACAGCAGATTGCCGTGGCGGTCGAATTTGAAGACACAATGGTTCTCGCGTTCGGTGCAATAGACATTGTCATCCTCATCGATATAGATGCCGTGGGCGTCTTTCAGCACATCCTCGCCCCACGAGGCAAGGAAGTTGCCCGCCGCATCGAAACACAAACCAGCGGGATGCTCGCTGCGTGAAAATAGACAAAAACACGGTCCTGCGAATCGCAGGCAACCGCTGGAATCCAGCCCCATTGCCATCCGTCCGGCAACTGACCCCAGCCCTCCACAACTTCAAACTGATAGTCCCCTGAACCGTATGTCATTCTTTCCCTCCCTGCGGATGGCACGGGCGGTCCCGCGCCTGGTTGGATGAACTTAAGGTATACCAATTGCTGAATCAGCAGCCACGAATCATGGAAAGAGCGGGTGAACGTGGGTCGTCATTCTGTCACCCTGTCAAGTGTTCATGAGCCGTGGCCCGGCAGTCGCTATCAAAAACTGTCTGCCACGGCGTCGGTGCGCCAGAGCGCCGAGATGTCATCCCGAGGCTGCCAGCCAAGGATCCGTTTGGCCTTCTCGTTCGAGAACTTGTCGTGCGGCATGTCGGTGAAGACGTTGAACACTTCGTATCGAGAAGGCAATGCAGCGAGGTCGATCTCCAGGCCGGCGACAAACACTTCAGCCGCATTTTGCCACGAGACGGAGAAAGGCCGTGGTTCGTTCTCCGGGTGCAGATCAGCCGGATTGCGAAAGTTGTAGAAGAGGTAGGTCTGGACATAGATATCGTAGGCGTCGGCAAAGACGCGGCACACCTCCAGTCCCAACGATTTGGTCAGCGCGTAGAGGTTGACCCCTGGCTGCGGCGGCATGTCGGGGATTCAACCCCAAAATCAAACGTCTCATAGGTTGCCCCTGCCACTGCAAAATGAGGGCCAGTATTGATGACCCGACGGATTCCATGCTCGCGCGCCGCAACCATCATGTTGTAGCAGCCCAGCGTGTTGACATCAAAAGCCAGCTTGCGATCCCGGCGCAGCACGGACAAGTTTATGATCGCATCCATCCCTTCAGCGGCCCGCAACACCTGGCCGGGATCAGCGACATCCACCGACACAAACTCGACGCCAAAATCGTCCGGCGGCGGATGAATGTCGCTGTTGCGCACTTCGTGAAGCGGGGCCAACAGCGGAACCACATAGGGTCCCAACATGCCCGTCCCGCCGAGAATGAGCACCTTCATAGCAGCCCTTTTCCTCCAAGAGTGGTAGACAAAGTAGGTTCGGTCTAGCGTGCGAACTGCACTTGCGGCGAATACCCCAGCGCGCCCTTTGCATCGCCGACCGAAAAACGCGCGCCAGGCGATTCCGACTGGATGTGGAAAACGGACCACCACGAATCAAGCGGTGTGACGAGGGCCTGCTCCACCGCATGGACCACATCGCTCGCGGCGACAGCGGTTGGGTCGTGAGATGCTTCATCGCCCGCATCGGCAAAAACCACCGCGCCAAGCACCGCAGCACGACCACCCGAAGCCGCCGCTCTCTGGCAAACTCTCGGCAGCTCTGCTCGCAGAGATGTCTGCCCAAGATGGGTGCATCTGGAGAAGGAAGCGGGCGCCAGCGTTCCGTCACTCTGTATCCTGACGAATATGCAGCCATCAGATCCAGCGTGCTCAACAGCACAACGCGCG
>JAAUPU010000065.1 GCA_012032975.1 Caldilineaceae bacterium
CACGATTGCTATTTCGTTTGTTGATCAAGATGAATTCGTGCCCTTCGAGGAAGGAGTCAAGGCTGGTTATGACAAGTTGCCAGAAGCCATCCAGGCCAACCAGCGGGTGCCCTTGCCCGCTGCGGCCAGTGCCGATACCTTGACCGTGCGCCGCCCCGACGTGATCCGCAGCGGCTTCTTCCTCGATGCGCGCGGCACCGTTCTGACCAATGAGACCCCGTGGGATGACGGCCTGCCCACCATCGTGCGGATCAAATGACGAAACAGCCTATCGCTGGCCAAACCATGATGACTGGTTCGTGCTGCAAAACCTTGACATCACGGCGCCGGATTCGCCTGAAAAAGCGCAGCGCATCGCTGAGATGCTGGGTGCCACCGACTATCTGATCCTGTCCTCTACCCGCCAAAGCGCCGTCATGCCGCGCTTGCCGCAGCGCTTTCCGTTGACGGCTGTGCACTATCAGGAACTGTTGTCAGGGCGCGCCTGTTTCTCGCTGGTGCGCCGCTGGGACCGGGGCTATCCGCTGCCGTTCTTGCCCTTTGGCACCGCTTGGGCACAGGAACCCTGGCGCGTCTATGACCACCCTATCGTGCGCATCTATCGCCGTGACCCCTGCTTTGACGCCGATACTTACGCCACACGCCTGCGTCAGGCGATGACATGGCGCCGGGTCTGGCCCTGATTACGCCTTGCGGTACGGGTTGCGCTGCCCCCGGTCGGCTGACAATGACGGGTGGCGCTGAGTGACCAGCTCTTCGATGGCGTCGGCCAGATGCACCCGGTCGATCGCCTTGTCGCCGCGCGCCACGCGAAGACGGTGCGCGGCCATCAGCACATCGGCATGGCGGCACCCCTGGGGTGGCTCAAAGCGATAGCTGGCGAGTTCGATCCGCAGACCCAACGGGTCACGAAAATAGATCGAGTCCATGAAACCGCGGTCCTTCTCGCCGCTGTGGGAGATGCCCCGCTCATCCAGCCGTTTGGCGGCCTGGGTATAGGTCGCGCGCGAGACGGTGAAGGCGATGTGGTGCAGGTTGCCGATGCCTTCGGGGTTGGGCGTCGCGTCGATCTTGTAGCTTTCGTTGGTAAAGACCGTGATCAGGCGACCGTCACCGGGGTCAAAGTAGAGATGGTTCTGTTCGGGCACATCCAGATTGGGCTGCTCGAAGATGAAGGGCATGCCCAACACCCCCTCCCAAAAATCAATCGAAGTCTGGCGGTCGGCGCCGATCAGCGTGATGTGATGGACGCCTTGGATCTGAAGTTTTGCATCGAATTTCTCCTGAAATACGGAGGGCAAAGCGCCGCTTTGTCCCCGCTGGTTTGGCTTAGGCCATTGCTGGAAAATAACGATCCACCAGGTCACACGAAGGTCCACGAAGCACGAAGTCTTGGCCTCTTCTTCATGGACCTTCGTGGATGCTTTCTATTTTGGATTCGCCTCACCGTTGGCTAGGCTGGCGACGATGGCGCGGGCGTGGTCGATCTCGTCCTGGTTGATGGTGTGGCCCATGTTGGCGTAAATCTGCTCGTTGACGACCGCACCCATGCGACGGAATGTGGCTGTGGTCTCATGCACACGCTCTACCGGAATGTGAAAATCCACGTCGCTACAGCCGATGAAGACCGGCGTCTCGTCGAGCGAACCGACATCATTGCGCGTCCCGCCTGGCGGACCAATCAGCCCGCCACTAAAGATCAGCAGCCCGCCATAGCGTTGCGGATGGCGCGCCGCATATTCAGAGACGAGGCACGCCCCCTGCGAAAAGCCGGCCAACAAAATGCGTTCGTTGGGGATGCCGGCCCCGTTGATCTTCGCGACGATCTCGCCCACGCGCTGCAATGCCGAGTCCAGCCACGGCTGGTTCTGGGCTGTCGGGGCCAGGAAACTCTGCGGATACCAGGTGTTGTGAACGGCCTGGGGCGCGATATAGGCAAAGTTTGGCTGGGCAAGCTCGTGCCCCAGTTGGAGGATGCTTTCGGCGGTCGCGCCCCGACCGTGGATCAGGACCATGGCTGCGCGGGCATCTTCCAGTGGTTCGCCCATCGCCAGGATGGGTTGACCTTGGTGCAACGGGTCACTCGGATTCGCATCACCCATCGCGCATTTCCTTGGATTCTGGCATCAACATCTCTCTTTTCCTTCCGGTCAAGCGCTCTCCATGTGCCGGATATTGACGGTTGCAGATCGCTTGGGTATACTAAGCGGACCGTAGTCCATTTGGTGCGTGCTAGTTTAGCGGACTATGGTCCGTTTGTCAAGAGGGAAACTCTATGTCGTTGGAAAACCCCATTTTGGAAACGTTTTGCCCTGCAGGATGTGAGCATCGGCGCGGCTGAAACACCGAAGCGGGCTGATGCGGTTGCCAACAGAGCGTTGATCCTGGCCACGGCGCAGCGTCTCTTTGCCGAGCAGGGCATCGCCAAGGTGACCATGTCCGCGATTGCCAGCGAGGCGGCCATCGGCAAAGGCACCCTCTATCGCGCCGTGGCCAACAAAGGCGAATTGTGCCTAGCCTTGATGGACGAGGATCTGCGTGCGTTTCAAGAACAGACCTTCGCCCTGCTCGAAGCGATGCGCGCAGAGCCACCGCTTCTCCTGTTGACGACTTTTGTGGACAGCCTGATCCGCTTTTTGGATCGCCACGCAGCGTTGATGTGCGAGGCGCAGGCGCATGGCGTGTTGCAAGATCGCCGGAGATCAACCAGACTTCGCTCCACGATTGGTTTCACATGACCATTTCGCTGATCCTGCGCAAGGTGCAAACAGCCGGCGATCTGAGCGCCGACGCCGACATCGGCTATCTGGCCGATGCGATTCTGGCGCCGCTCAACCCCAAACTCTTCGACCACCAGCGCCGCGTCCGGGGCTATGAACTGGATGAGATCAGCCGGAATCTGTGTAACTTTCTGCTGAACGGTCTGGCCGGCTGACCGCCTGGGGATTGTGATTGTAACTGGAGGGAGAGTTGACGATGCACGAGAGCACCATCTTTGAGGCCCATGACAACTATGTGTTGGCGATGGCTTTTAGCTGCAGACGGCAAAAGGCTCGTCTCCGGCAGCATGGACAGCAGCATCAAGCTCTGGTCCACAGCAGATTGGTCGCACGTGGCCACCTTTGCCGGTCACACCCACAGCGTCAACAGCCTGGCGCTTTCGCCGGACGAGAAGCTGCTGGCCAGTTCGTCCAGCGACCAGACCTTGCGGCTCTGGTCGTTTCCAGAGGGGCGATTGCTCCACACCCTGCAGGACCGCAAACAGACCGTTGTCGGCGTCACCTTTTCGCCCGACGGCGAGTGGATTGCTGCCGCATCGTACGGTGGCCGCGTCGCCGTCTGGACACGGGCGGGCGAGCCGGTGGTCGGCATTCGCGCGACCAAGAAGAACCTGACCGCGGTCGCGATCATGCCGGACGGTGCGACCCTGGCCACCTCTGGCTTGGGCGATGAGATCAGCTTGTGGGCGCTGCCGTCGGGCGAGCCGGTCGGCGTGTTGACGGGCCACAAGATCGCGGTCGGGACGCTGCTGTTGGTCGACGATGGCCGCACGCTGGTTTCGCTGGGCTACGAGCAGACGGTCAAGTTTTGGGATGTGAACACCTGGACTGAAACGCGTTCATGTCCGGCGGAAGGAGAGAAGGTGCGCGGTCTGCTCTTCTCGCGCGATGGAACCCTCGCCGCGTTGAGCATGGAGAGCCGGGTCGAATTGCGCAACGTGGCCGACTGGGCCATCGTCGCCGAATTGCCCGTTTCGACCAAAGTGATCAGCAGCATGGCCATCTCCGCCGACGGTCAACGGCTGGCCATCGGCGGCGCGGATCGCAAGATTCGCATTTGGGAGTTGGCATAAGTCAAAGGCAGTTTTGACAGCCAATCTTGCGCTGTTTAAGATAGGCTGAAAGAAGTTCGGTCTGTTCTCCAGGTCGGACCTTTTGACAAACAGGTACAGGATTTTCGACAACCTCAGGTGGAGAAAGTGTAATGGCAAAGAAGAAGACCCAATCCCCGGAAGCTCCAGAGTCGCTGGAGTATCGCACCGAAGTCAAGCAGTTGCTGGATATCTTGGCGCATTCGCTCTACACGGACCGCGAGATATTTCTGCGCGAATTGATCTCGAACGCATCGGATGCGCTCAATCGCATCCAGTTTGAGATGCTCACCAACCAGGATGTGCGCGACGCCGATGCCGAGTTGGCGATTAGCCTTTGCGTGGATGAAGAGGCCAAGACGATCACGATCGCGGACAGCGGCATCGGCATGAACCGAGACGAGATGGTGGCCAACCTGGGCACGATTGCCCATTCTGGCGCCAAGACCTTTCTGCAAAATGCCGGCGAAGGCCAGAGCGCGCTGGAGGAGATCATCGGTCAATTCGGCGTCGGTTTCTATTCGGTCTTCATGGTCGCCGCCGAAGTGAGCGTGACCTCGCGCTCCTATCGACCCCACGACCAGGCGTGGGTCTGGACATCGCAGGGCGACAGCCGCTTTACCCTGGCGCCGGCAGAAAAAGAAGATCGCGGCACCACCATCGTCATCCAGCTCAAGGAGGACGCCCAGGAATTTGCCAGTGATTGGCGGCTGCGGCAGATCATCAAGAAGCACTCCGACTATGTTTCTTTCCCCGTCTATCTGATCGAGAGTGACAAAGAGGGCGAGGGCGAAAACGAGGGGGAGGAGACGAAACCCGAGGCAGTCAATCGCCAAAGCGCGCTCTGGCGGCAGACGCCTTCGGAGGTGAGCGACGAGGAGTACAACGACTTCTACAAGCAGTTGACGCTGGATATGGAAGATCCCTTCTTGCGCATTCACCTGGTGACCGATGCGCCGGTGCAGATGCGCAGCGTGTTGTATGTTCCGGCCAAGCGAGAACGGGGCAGTTTGCACATCCGCCCGGACCACGGTTTGCGGCTCTACTCGCGCAAGATCCTGATCCAGGAGCACAACAAAGATCTGCTGCCCCAGCATTTTCGCTTTGTGGACGGCGTGGTCGATTCCGAAGACCTGCCGCTCAATGTCTCGCGCGAGATGGTGCAGAGCAACCCGGTGATGCGCCAGATGCAGCGGGCGCTTGCCGGCCGGCTCGTGCGCGAACTCAAGTCGCTGGCAGAGAACGAGCCAGAAAATATCGCAGCTTCTGGGAGGAGTTTGGCGCGTTCATCAAGGAAGGTGTGGCCAACGATTTCGGCGGACAGGATGCGTTGGCGAGCTGCTTCGCTTCCATTCGACCAAGACCCAAGGCGACGAGCTGGTCTCGTTGGCTGCCTATGTCGAACGCATGGGCGAAGGTCAGGAGCAGATCTACTACGTGTTGGGCGAGGATCTGAAATCGGTGGCGCGCAGCCCCCACCTGGATTACTTCCGCGCCCACGACCTGGAGGTGCTCTATCTGGTCGATCCCATCGACGGCTTTATGACCACCATGTTGCGCGAGTATGCGGAGAAGCCACTGCAAAATGTGGACGACGCCGGTCTGGAATTGCCCGAAAGCGCGGATTCCAAAGAGGCTGACGAAAAAGCCTGCGGTCGAGCAGGATGCCTTCGACCATCTCGTGGCCCGCTTTGTCAGCGTGCTGGGCGAACGGGTGCGCGGGGTGCAGGAGTCCAGGCAGCTGGTCAACAGCCCATGCCGTCTGGTTTCGCCGCAGGACAGCTTTGACCGCGACCTGCAGCGCATCCGCCGGCTGACCGAGGAAGATTACGAGACGCCCAAGAAGCTGCTCGAACTCAATCGCCGCCACCCCATGCTGGTCAACCTCTCCAACTTGCTGGAATCCACGCCCGATGATCCGCTGATCGACGCGACGGTGGAGCAGTTGTTCGACAACGCGCTGCTGCTGGAGGGTCTGCACGCCAACCCGGCCGGCATGGTGGATCGCATCCAGACGCTCATGGAAGCCGCGGTGGCCGCGCGCAGCAGTTAGATGAGGTTTCTCAATTTTTGCCACGAATTACTCGAATGGGGCAGCAGAAATTCGTGTCATTCGTGAAATTCGTGGCAAAAATGATCTCCAATTGTTGACAGTTTTGAATTCCCCACATCGCAAATTGGTAGTTCCAGACTCACGCCGCCAAAGGAGCAAAAACTTCGGCAACCCAACGATTCGACCACATGAAGGGGCTTTTCGGCCTGTTGCCGACGCCCTACACCGAAGACCTGGAGATCCACACCAAAGACCTGCGCGCGGTGGCCAACTTCTGCTGCGAGAGCAAGCAGCATGGCATCGTCTGGCCCGTCATGGTCGGCGAGTTTTACTTTCTGGGCGAAGAGGAGCGCATCCGCAACCTGGATGCCGTGCTAGAGGAGATCAACGGACGGCTTCCGCTGATGTTTGGCTGCTCTGGGGTGTCGTTGCCCCAGGTGCTGCTTTTCGCCCGCGCAGCCCAGCGCGCCGGCGCCGACGCCATTATCGCGATGGCCCCGGCGCGTACCGATGCCAACACCGCCATGGAGATGTTCCGGCGCATGGCAGACCACTTCGATGGACCCATCGTCCTGCAGAACGCGGGCATGTATGCGCCCCTGACCGGTGAACAGATTGCCAAGCTGCTGGACGAAGTGCCCCAGATCGAATATATCAAAGAAGAGCGTCCGCCCGGCCCCAAGCATATCGGCGAGGTATACGATCAGGTGGGCGACCGGGTCAAGACCATCTTCGGCGGCGCGGCCGGCAAGTTCATGCTGGACGAGTTCAGCCGGGGCGCCAATGGCTGTATGCCTGCCTGCGAACTGGCCGATCTGCTGACCAAGGTGACCGAATTGTGGTGGGATGGGCAACAAGAAGCGGCGCGCGATCTGCACCGCCGTCTGCTACCGCTGATCAACCTGGAGACCCACCCCTTCATGCGCTACATCCTCAAGCGCCGCGGCGTCTTCTCCAATACCATCGAGCGCGCGCCGGCCGGCGTCAACGCGCTCAACGCTGCCGACAAACGAGAGATCTCGATCCTGCTCAAGGCCATTGAAAAGGATGTGGAATTCTACCCGTTTGGGCCGGAGTAGGTCGCGGGTGCATGGCGCTGAAAAGATGACAAGTTCGGAGACAAAGAGGGGAAGGCTGGCGCCAGCCTTCCCCTCTTTGTTGGCGCTGAGGTTAACCGTTGGTCATCAAGCGGCCAAAAAAAGCCGCCAGCGCGTCAGATTCTCTTTGTGGGTCTTGGATAGCCAGCCCCGAGCTTGACCGCGTTTTCGATGACATGTGCGTAACGATCGGGCTGGTCGGCCAGCTCGCGAATGACAGCCTCCAGCTTTTCGCCCAGCATGGGCAAGTTGCCGTTTTCGACCAAAATACAGTTCTGTCCATCGCCCTCGCCGACCATGTACACGCCGCCGCCAATGCCGGAAAAACCGATGACCAGGCATCCGCTGGCCATCGCCTCCAGCACAGAGACGTGCATTCCTTCCTGCACTGTGGTGGTCAAGAAGAGCGCAGAGTCGCGCAGATGACGGGCGTAGTCCACCTCGTTCAGCTCGCGCAGCGCCATCCATTCGTAGTCGCTGAAAGGTGCGCCCTTGCGCTGAAGAGTGGCGGCCAGCAGCGGCCCGGCAGCATCTTTGCGGGTGATAAAGCTGACCTTGTCTCCTTTGGCGGCTTCATCTCGGTGGTAGAGTGCCGGGTCGATGAATTCGGGGATCAGGCTCACCTCGATCTCCATCGCCCATTCGAGATACTCCTTGATCACCGGCGATTTGGTCAGCACCTGGTGGATGCCCAGATCCTGCCAGCGTTCACCTGGCTGCAAGTGGTTGTAGGCTGGCGCCCAACTGAGCGCGATCACCACCCGCTGGCCAGGCAAGCTGCGCGTTTGACGCGCCAGATCGACCATGACTTCCGGCAGCACCCAGAGGTCATTTGCGTCCAGCGTAGGCCGATCTTCCAGCCAGATCACCGGCGCGTCGTAGCCGTGCCAAGCGGCGCGGAAGCCGCTGCGCTGGTGAATGATGGTCGCATCGAAACCACAGTCGCGCAGGCGGCAGACGTGGCGATAGAGCGTCTTGATGCCGCCAGATGGCTGTGGGAAATCGGGGCAGAAATAGAGGATTCTGGGCATCGGTCGACCTTTTCAGATTGATGGCTTTGTGGGCTTGGATGGCAAACTGGATCACCATCTTGGCACAGTTGATGTTGCATTCAGGGGGAGAGATGCCCGACGCAATTCGTTGTCGAATGGGTTTGTCAGGCGCGAAGTCGGTCCGCGCCAAGAGGGTCTTTGCTACTTATTGCGGCGTAGTTTTGCTGCTGGCGGCCTGCATCGCACCGCTTCGACCGCCGCCCGAATTTGCCGTCTCACCGACGGCCCCCGACATACAGATCGACTTGGTGGCGACTGCCCGCTCTGCTATTTTCGGCATTCGCGACCCCAGCGGGATTGGCGGCATGGAGGCCGGGCTGGTCAGTGGCCAGATGCCGGCGAAGCTGGAATTTCATCTCCATCTGACGGGGCTGGAGGAATTGCAATTCAGCTATGGCGATACAACCGTCACTGCGTCTGTGGCCAGCACAGGCGAACACCGGGTATACCAGACCGTTGCAACTCCAGATGGCACAAAGATGGTCGAACCGGACGACCCGGACTGGATGACGATCGAGCTTGTCACCGACGACGGCAGCCCTGGCTCGATCCCCCTGACCAGCGGAATCTTTTCGGTCACCGCGCCACCGGCGTTCCACGAAAGTGGTGCGACGCACTTTGGCCTCCGGTGGATAGACTTCTATCGCTAGCTGCTGTGGAAAACGGAAGTTCGCCCGATCTCTGCGCACGAGATCGAGCAACAGATTCTTGATCGTGACCTCGACTTGGCGCCCGCTGTAATCTCTGTCGATCACAATCTGGTTGACTTTGGGCAGATGCTCACGAACCGCGACATAGATCAGAATTGTGAATACTCGAAATTGCAGATTCTTGACGCCATGTCTTTCCATGAGAGCGGTTCTGAGGCCATTGCAAGAAAATAACTATCCACGAAGCTGCACGAAGAACCAGGTCAAATCTTGGTGTTCCTTCGTGAGCTTCGTGGATG
>JAAUPU010000756.1 GCA_012032975.1 Caldilineaceae bacterium
CGGACGACGGCGCTTCCAACATCTTCTCCTGGTGGCTGCGGGTCGGCGACAACGGCCCCGGCATCCCCGAAGCAGAGTTGGCCCAGATCTTCGAGCCTTTTCGCCGCGGTCAGACGCAACGCCGCTTTCCCCAGGGCATGGGTCTCGGTCTGACCATCGCCCGCGACCTGGTTGCTGCCCACGGCGGCGAAATCCAGGTCGTGAACCTCCCCGAGCAGGGTGTTCAGTTTACGGCCAGGCTGCCCGTTTAGCGACCCCGACGCGCATCTTGCGTCGAGCGAAGGGAGAGCTGGTCGACACATCTCCCAATCAAACTTAAGCAGGCGAACAAATCCAGAGGCGAGCCATTGGCTCGCCTCTTTATAGTTCTGCACTTCGCAGTTCTGTGAGGTTGCCGTAAGGTTGCCGATAGCCGGGGGTAAGGACCGGCGACGGCGGCGCGTGCTAAAGTGACCAGGCAAAGTATTCCCTTTCCCAAGGTGGGCGCCGGGGTCAGTCGATCTGTCAATCTATCGTCCTATGGCGCCCGCCACTTTGTTTCGAGCAACACGATTTCTAGCATCTATTCCTACCAAAACGATAGAGGAGAGCGCACCGATGATCTTCAAGACACGCGAAGCCCAGAGCGCACAGCGAGCGAACGGTTTTGCCGCCACCGCCGCCCCGGGGATGCAGACCGGAACCGCCGGCGGCTACGAAGCCGATGGCTATCTGCGCGAAAACGTGCGCGAGCTAAACGCCCACATCCAACACGAAGCCGAATTTCTGCAGGGGCTGCTGGCCGAGATCAATCAGGTGATGGTCGGGCAGCAGAATCTGGTCGAGCGTGTGTTGATCGCACTGCTGGCCGATGGCCATATTCTGCTGGAGGGTGTGCCTGGGCTGGCCAAGACGCTGTTGGTCAAGACGACCGCCGAGGCGATCCACGCCGAATTTGCCCGCATCCAGTTTACGCCGGATCTGCTGCCCGCCGACCTGATCGGCACCCAGATCTACAACCCAAACACCGCCACCTTTACGGTGCATCAAGGTCCGCTCTTTGCCAATCTGGTCCTGGCCGACGAGATCAACCGGGCGCCGGCCAAAGTGCAAAGCGCGCTGCTGGAAGCCATGCAGGAGCGGCAGATCACCATCGGCGACACGACCTACAAGATGGACAAGCTCTTCCTGGTGCTGGCGACCCAGAATCCCATCGAGCAGGAGGGCACCTATCCGCTGCCCGAAGCCCAGGTGGACCGCTTCATGATGAAGGTGCTGGTCGACTATCCCAAGCCGGCCGAGGAGCGCCGCATGTTGGACCGCATGACCGGTGCAAAACTGCCGGTGGTTCAGCCTGTGCTGGATCCGGAGCGGCTGCTCCAGGCGCGCGAGACGGTGCGCAATATCTACGTAGATGACAAGATCAAGGATTACGTGTTGGACCTGGTGCTGACCACACGCAATCCGCAGGCCAAGGGGTTGGGCGATCTGACGCCGCTGGTCAGCTTTGGCGCTTCGCCCCGCGCGGGCATCGCAATGATCGTCGCCGCGCGCGCCCATGCCTTTCTGCGCGGCCGCGGCTTCGTGACGCCAGAGGACATCAAGCAGATAGCCCCGGATGTGTTGCGCCATCGTGTACTCATCAGCTACGAGGCAGAGGCCGAAAACATCACCAGCGACGATATCGTCCAGCGCATTCTGGACTACGTAGACGTGCCGTAGGACGAATCCAAAAAGCATCTACGAAGGGCGCGAAGAAACAGCCTACGTCTTGGTGTTTCTTCGTGAAACTTCGTGAGACTTTGTGGATAGCTGTTTATTGCAGTGGCGCCAAGAGGTATGTAGGCCATGAACAGCACCCACAAAATGGCATCCGATGGGTGACCCATACCAAATTATTGAAGCAGGGAGAAAGACGATGTTGGCAGGCGGGATGTTGACAAGCGAACTGATGGCCAAGATTCGGCGCATCGAACTGCGCACGCGGCGACTGGTCAATGACAGCTTTGCCGGCGAATATCACTCGGTCTTCAAGGGGCGGGGCATGGAGTTCGACGAGGTGCGTCCCTATCTACCCGGTGACGAGGTGCGCACCATCGACTGGAACGTGACCGCGCGCATGAACCAGCCCTACATCAAGCGCTTTGTCGAGGCACGCGAGCTGACGGTGATGCTGGTGGTCGATGCCAGTGCGTCGGGCGATTTTGGCTCGGTCAGCCGCTTCAAGCGCGAGGTGGCGGCATGAGATGGCCGCGGTGCTCTCGTTTGCCGCCACGACCAACAACGACAAGGTTGGGCTGCTGATCTTCACCGAGCAGATCGAATTGTACATCCCGCCGCGCAAGGGCGCCGCCATGTGTTGCGAATCATTCGCGAGTTGCTGGCCTTCGAGCCGCAGGCCACGGGGACAGACATTCGTCTGGCGCTTGACACGGTCAACCGCCTCTGCAAACAGCGCAGCATCCTCTTTCTCGTTTCGGATTTCCAGGCTGACCCGCAAGCCTATCGCCAGTCGCTTTACATGGCGGGTCGCAAGCACGACGTGATCGCTGTCGACTTGAACGACCCGCTGGAGACCCAGATTGCCGACGTCGGTCTCCTGGCGCTAGAGGATGCCGAAACGGGCGAATTGGTCTGGATCGACAGCGGCAATCGCGAATGGCGGGCCAACTTTGCCCACAGGAACCAGATGTTCGAGGCGGCTAAGTTGGGCGTCTTCCGGCAGACCGGTGTGGACCGCATTCAGGTCGACGTCGACCAGGATTACGTGATGCCCTGGCGCGATTTTCCACATGCGCGCGGCGAGGATTCGTCACTGATCTCTTGGGTGATGGATGGCGGTGGCTTCATCGCAGGGAACATACTATTTTGCCACGAATTACACGAATTACACGAATTTCTCTGAACTCTAGTTCGTGTGATTTGTGGCTGGCCTTGACCTGGCGCACAGCAACGGTAATCGGTTCGGGCGAGATCATTTCGGGGGGCAGGTCCACATGAAAGAGAGAACAATGCAGACCATC
>JAAUPU010000757.1 GCA_012032975.1 Caldilineaceae bacterium
GATCAACACCTGGCTGCGTACGGAAACGCACGGGGACCTGGCGTGCTACTTTACAGCAGTCCCCTTGCGCGGCCAGGATTTTATTCCTGAGATTCGGCTTGAGCTTGAGCAAAACCCACCAGGCAGCAGCTCGATCACACGAAAAATCGATGAGGTCTATCAGCGGCTGAACATTGCCAAGCAGAGGCGGTATCACCAAATACTGCGGGAAGAGGATGGCTGGCAAGACGCCTTTGTCGAGCGCAATGCGAATGTCATTTACCCCGCCGGCGATGGACAAGAGGTGGGCGGCGCTTGCCGAAGCTGCCGCAAATTGCCGGTGGATCGATATGTGAGCAGCCGGTATGGGCGCAATTCGTGCCGGCGCTGCAATGAGGATTTTGAGTTAGGCCGGTTCTTGATACGGACCACGCTAGTCGCGTATCGCCGCGGCGAAGCGGCGACGAGCGAGAATGCCTTTGACCTGGCCTTCTTCCCGCGCAATCAGCGTTATACGGTGCGGCTGGCCGCTACCCCTGAGCTACTAGAAGCCTTTGCTCCGCTACACGTCGAGTATCTTGCTATCGATCGCGCCTGCTTTGAAGATGAGGACGCTTACAACGAGCGCCAAACTCTTGCGACGACAACCAGCCATCGCCACCCAACACGGCGACGTTATCTGGCCAATTATGTGCCGAGGGAGGGCAATGAGATCGTCTCCTTTAGTGATTTGGCCGAGCGCTGCGGTAGACTTGAACAACAAGGTGAAGTTGAGCCGCTGCTTGGCATTGTCAAGATGGATGTGGATCAGCTTGGCTTACTGGTTAGCGAGGGATTGGGCAAGGCGACTTCAATCGCGCGCATGGCCACCTTCAGCCGTATGGTCGATCTTTTCTTCAGTGGTTGGGTCGACACCAAACTCCGGCGTCTCACTTTGGCAAGTGAACAAAGCCGACAACGGCGGGATAGCGTTGAACAGGCGGCGGCTAATCCTTTTCGCGACATCTACACGGTCTATGCCGGTGGTGATGATTTAATGTTGGTGGGGCCGTGGGATATTGCCGTGCGAGCGGCGTATGAATTACAGGCGGATTTTCAGCGTTTCACCAATCACAATCCCAATCTGACTGTCTCCACCAGCGTCGTCGTGATCAAGCCACGTTATCCGGTGGCCAGGGCCGCCCAACAGGCGAGCAAGCTGCTAGAGGAACATGCAAAGCAGGCCGGGCGCAACCGCCTGCACCTCTTTGGCATTACGGTGCCTTGGTATGAGCGTACACCGGCAAAGAGTGATGATGCCGGCGAAAATCAGTTGCGCCAGAACCTGGGTGACCGGACAGTTGTCACTTCTGATCCGCCGCAGCCAGTCGAGGCGGCTATGCTGTGGCATTGGGCTGAGTTTTTTGACGATGCGCTGTACAAGTACCGCCAATCGCGCCAGCGTGGCAGTGAATCCTATCCGGTTTCCAATATCTTGCTGCATCGTCTGTTGCGGCTGAGTCTAGCCAGTCAACGGATTGCGGCGGCGGGCGCAGGCACAATCGACGACCTGACCTATATGGCACACCTTGCCTATTTCCTAGGTCGTAGCATCGATGCTAAGAAGCATCCTGATCTTCTTCAGAAGCTTATGTCGTTAACCTTGTTCAACCAGGTGCAGTTAATGGCCCATTTGCAGATGCCGCTCACGTGGGCGCTCTATCGTAATCGACAAAGGAGTTAATCCATGAGTGAACTGCAGAGCAGTCTTGACACGCTCAAAGGGCAAGGCTTCTACGATGCCAGTGGTCGAGTGCGGCCTGAGCTATTTGACCAAGTGGCGCGCACGCTGGGCAGGAGCTTTGCCCAGGGCGACAAAAGAGTCCGCGTTTCCAGCAGCCAACTGCGCGGTTTCTATGGCGATCTGAAGGCATTGGAAGAAAAATTGCGGGAGATGTCGCGTGACTCGCCAGAGTCAGAGCGAAATGAAGGCGGTATCACCGAAGCCGTCTACCATAAGAACGAGTATCTCGTGCGCATGGTGGTGCCCAAAGTGGCCTATATTCAGGGAAAGCGCACCGGAGGCAATGTCTCCCAGGAGTTCCGTGATTTTATTGAAAAGGCGATTGAGCAAGTGCATAGCGCGACGGACTTTACAGTCTTCATGCGTTTATTCGAAAGTGTAGTGGGCTTTTTCTATGGCTACAATGGTGGAAGGAATCAGTGACCATGGCGCAACTACAGCTAACTGACTATTATCTACTACGAGCGACGATCTATTGCAAGAGCGGCCTGCATATTGGCGCGGGCAATGAGGCGATTGAAATCGGTGGACTAGATCGGCCGGTAATCGTTCATCCTATCAAACGCCATCCGTATATCCCTGGCAGCTCTTTGAAGGGTAAGCTTCGTTCGCTCTTGGAGATGCGCCATGCCGCGTTTACTGCCGATGGGCAACCAAGCAAGACGCAGCAGGGGAACACAGGATTTGTGGGGCGCATCTTTGGCATTAGCGCGGGAGATGAAAATGAGGGACAGACCCCCACTGCGCTAATTCTGCGTGACGCCGAGCCGACGCCTGCATACTTGAATAATCTCACCTTGCGCCGGGAACGGGGTCAAGTGGTGTTGGAGCAGAAATCAGAGAACACGATTAACCGCATCGACGCCAGTGCGAATCCGCGTACCATTGAGCGTGTGCCTGAGGGTGCCACCTTCGCCTTTGAGGCCACTTATCGCATCTTTGCCCTGGACGGAGATGACCAGCGCAGTCGCGCCGACTTCGACCATGTGTTGGAAGCATTGGCCTTGCTCGAATTGGATACTTTGGGTGGGCACGGCAGTCGCGGCTATGGTCAAGTGAAGTTTGAGGGATTGACCTGTAACGACCTGGCTGGCAATGCAGTGACGCTCAAGCCGCTGGCTGACTATCTGGCAAATGAGACAAATGGCAGTGAAGGTGATGTGGTGCAAAATGAGGGTGTTCCGCCGGAATCATAATGCAGCAGCATGGGCTAAATTTATGTCTATATGTTGTAGTTTC
>JAAUPU010000066.1 GCA_012032975.1 Caldilineaceae bacterium
AAGCAATCACTCGTTGCGTTGGAAGCGTATGCTGCGGCTGGTTCAGCATCAGCCGCAGCGCGCCTCCTACCATGTCGCGATGGCGCTGACCGCGGCCCGAATGGGCAGCTTTGCGCTGGCTGAGCAAGCGATGCAAGCAGCAATCGCACTGCGCCCGAACGATCCCGTCCTGTATACACAACTTGCCGGCGTCTATGGGCAGGCACTGTTTGAATCTCCCAATGGATCGGCCGAAAAAGTCGAGATGGCCTATCGAGCCTATGACAAGGCTATTGCACTGGCCCCAACCATCGCATTGACCTCTCAACGATACGCTGACTTTGCCCTGCGATCGGGCAACGGAGCGCTTGCGTTGGCGCAGGCGCAGCGGGCGGTTGACCTGGATGCGACTGACGGGATTTCGTTTGCCATTTCGGGCTGGACAGAACTACAGAATGGCAACCTTGATATGGCGCAGGATGCATTCTTGCAGGCGGTAAAGTGGCGGCCCGATTCGGCTGATTTCCACCTCGGTCTTGCCACCGTCTACTTCCAGCAAGGCAACTTTGATGCGGCGGGTCAGGCTGTTCAGCAGAGCCTGATGCTCGATCCAGCCTATCCGCCGGCATTGACATTGCAGTTGCATCTGGAAGAGTAGTTGGCTTGCGTTTCTGATAGCGTTCCAAAGGAGGAGAGATGAAAGACAGAAGCTACTTTCCGCAAGTTCTGATGACAGCCACTGCATTGTTGCTGCTCGGTCTGCTGGGCGGATACTGGCCTGGCTGGGTGAATGCTGCCCCGACAAGATCCACCTCTGCACAAAGCGCAACCATTGGCGATGCCGTGACCTATCAAGGCTACCTGACCAATGCCGCCGACGCGCCCCTCTCCGGTGTATTCACCATGCAATTCCAGATTTACAATGCCAAGACAAATGGGCAATTGCTCTGGAATAGCGGCGCGAAACAGGTTACTGTAGATGATGGTCTCTTTGACGTCAGACTCGGCATCACAACCGACATCTTCAATGGCGAAGCGCTCTGGGTTGCGCAGACGATCAACGGCGAATTGTTGGCGCCGCGTCAGGAGATTTTGCCGGCGCGATGGCGCACACGCTGCGCCCCGGTGCGATCATCAAAGGCACGGCCAACGCATTTCCCAACAACTATATTCTCGATGTGCAGATGAACAATGATGCGTTCGCATTCAACCGCGGCGCGATCTTTGGCCGGGCGACAACGGGCAATGCAATCTATGCTCTTGCCGAAAACGGCCGCGCGATCTATGGTCAAACCGAAGATGGCTATGCTGTCTATGGCTTTGATGGCGGCAGCAACGCCAATCGCGGCTACGCCGGCTATTTCTACAGCACGAATGGCATTGGCGTCTATGGCTATAGCAACGGCAACCGCAGCCACCCGAATATCCTGGCGCCGGGCGTCTATGGCCAAAGCAATCAGGGTGTGGGTGTCTATGGACGCGGCGACACATCCGACAGCTACAGCTTTTACAATGAAGGTGGATACTTTGAAGGCGGAAAGGGCCTCTATGCGCGTGGAACCGATCCAGCACTCCAACTAGGCTATGGCGCACGCATCTACAGCGACCAATACCGTGGCATGTATGTTCGGGGCGGCGGCAGCCATTACGATGCCTACTTTGGGGGCACGGGTGGGATCAACACAAATGGCATCGTCAATCGCTCGGCCAGCAGCCAGTCCCTCGTTGTCAATGTGGGAGATACCACCATTATGCCAGGGGATTTGGTGGTAATGGTGGGCATCGCGCCTTCGCCGGAAAACGACCAGCCGATGCTATACTGAGTTCAGAATGAAAGGCGGAGTTTCTCGACATCAGGATCTAGGTCAAAATGCGGCCAGAGGCGTGAGATGATCTGGATGGGATCAAGGTTGATGTGGTCGATAAAGGCCAGACAATCCTGAAGGAGTTCGTCCAGCGTCTTGTGGCAGTAATGTTGGGTGACCTCTTCGCGCAGCCACTTCCAGAGTCCCTCGATGGGGTTGAGGTCAGGGCTATAGCCAGGGAGGGGGAGAATCTGGAAGCCAAGTTGTTCGGCATAGGTGCGGACCTTCTTGGAGCGATGATAGGAAGCGCCGTCCCAGATGAGAATGACCTGACGGTGGTGTTCGTTCAGCCAGCACGAGAGTTGGTCGAGAAAGTGGAGGGTGGTCTCCCCATCGCATTTCCCTTCTTGCCAGACGAAGCAGGCGCCATCGGTAAAGTTGTAGGCGCCAAAGCAGTTGAGCCGTGCAGACAGACCTGGGGATGTGCTGGGAATCCAGTTGGATTCGCCCACAGGGGACCAGGTATAGCCGACTTCCATATCTTGATGGAGATGGACTTCGTCGACATAAACCATGACCACTTCGCCACGGCACATGCGTTCATAGAGCGCTTGAAATTGCTCGACGAACTCCGCCCGCGCCGCCGGGTTTGCCTTGGCCAACAGTTTCTTGCACCGTTTCCAACTCAGGCCTGCGGAACGGAGAATGGTGCGCAGGGCACTCCGGCTGATGCGCCGTCCCAGGTGGGTGGCTACCCAACGTTGCAACTTCTTGAGGGTCCACCCACGTCCGGGCAGCCCATGATCGTGAGGAGTGCTGTGGCTGACGATGTTCACCAGTTCGGCTCTTGTGTCCTGGGCAAAAAGGGGGGGCGTCCACCACTGTGGCGATAGGTAACCGCTGCCGGCCCGTCCGCATTGTACCGGTGAACCCAGCCCATGACCGTCTCGTCTTCCCGCCCTGTGGCTTTGGCCCACTGCGTGGCTGTGGCTTGGTTGGTGCCAATCGCGTACAGCGCTAGGTACCTTTCACGACTTCTGGGATGCTTCGCTTCCCTTGACAACCTGAGCATATCGTCTGCCGTCTGATTCCATTTGGCAAAGTTCGGTCGCAACACTGGCTTTCCTCCTCGGCTTCTATTCCGTGGCCTATCTCTGGAAGCCAGTCTAGCATGTCTTACCCAGAAATCCGGTTTTCACTCTGTTTGAGTATAGAAGGTACGGTGGCCCGACCGATGGCCTATCAGGGCATCAGCCGGCGCAACGTGGTCCGCATCCTGGCTGGCGCATCGCTGCTGCCAGTGGTCTACACCATCGCCGCGCCCGCGGCTGCCCACGCCCAGAGTGTTTGTGCTAGTGATGGTGAATCCTGTGAGCCCGGCCAAATCTCTTGTTGCGAAGGATATGAATGCTGCGATTTTGGTGACAACATCATCGTGTGCGTTACCTTTGGAAGTTGCCAGTTCTAGCTTCAGCAGACATCAATCTCTGTAAACACCCCGCATGATTGTGGTGGGAATGCAAAGGGCCGAGATTCCTGACGGAATCTCGGCCCTTTGCGGTGTCTGTGAACGCGGCGATGTCATGCCGGCTGCGGGTCGTCCACGCTCTCTCATAGGGCACTGAATTCGGTATCGCCCAGGCGCTTTCCAGGGCTACATGAAATGAAGGTGTTGCTCGACACCCATCTGTTTCTCTTGAACCTACACGGATTCCTCTCTAACCGAATCCGTGTAATTCGTGGTTGAACTGCCTATTTGCATTGTCTACTCCCCTTTCGGAAAGTCCGAGTCTCAAAGCCAGCCCGGCTGCGGGTCGTGGATGCTTTCCCTCCAGAGCGTATCGAATTCAGCGTCGCCAAGCTGCTGACGCATGGACCGGATTAACCCCTGTGCGCCAGCCGCATCCTCGCCATAGCCCAACTCCGTCATCTCCACCAGGCCATGCCAGGCCATTTCCAGGCTGCGCGGGGTCTTTCCCATCTCGAAGAGCAGTTGCGCATAGTTGACCCGGATCACGCCGAGGCCGCGGCGGTCGCCCTGCATGTGGGACCAGTTGCAGCGCCGCGTCAAAATGGCGCGCCGCACGAATTGGTTGCTCCATCTGACGTCACAAGAGCAGCAGCGCATGGTGGGTGACCGCGATCTGACGGGCATCGCTTAGCTCAGTGTAGTCTGCCAGTGCCTGTTCGTAGAGGGCCAGGCTCCGTTCCAGTTCGCCGGCCTGACGCAACAACATGGCCAATCCACAACGTGTGACCGCGATCTCGCGCGGGTCGCCCAGTGTCTCCTTCACGCGCAGCGCCGCCTCCAAAAAAGCGATGGCTTCCTGGGTTTCTCCGTTGCGCGCCAGATGATGGGCGATGGCTTCCTGGGCGATGGCCGCGCCCCGCTTTTCGCCCAGTGCCTCGCAGGTGCGCCATGCGGCTTGGTAAAGCTGCATGGCCTCGTCGCTGCGTCCCAGGTGGACCAACAGCCCGGCCAACGGAATCTGGCCGGCCGCGACCGCGCGCCGGTACGTCCAGATCTTCCAGCAGACGCAGGGCGCTCTGGTAGTTTTCCAGCGCCTCCGATGGGCTGCCCCAATTGAGCCAACACATCGGCCATGGAGAGCTGGATCATGGCCACGCCGCGGCGTTCGTCCAACGCTTCAACGGAGCGCAGCGCAGCCTGAAAGATGGCGAGCGCCGCACGGGGTTTGCCCTGCTGACGCAGCAGGTTGGCCAGGGCGTGCTGGGTGACCGCCATGCCGCGGCGGTCGTCCAGTTCCTGGCAGGTGCGCAATGAGGCTTCATAGAGAAGCAGCGCTTCGTCGTCGCGACCCAACTGGACCAACAGCCCGGCCAGCGTGGTCTGGGTGGCCGCCGCCTCGCGCGGGTCGCCCAACGCTTCGAAGGTGACCAGGGCCGCCTCGCACGCGACCACTGCTGCCTGAGTTTGCCCCAACTGGTTCAGCAATCCAGCCTGCGCGCGCTGGGTTCTGGCGCTCTCGCGACGGTCGCCCATGGCCTGTTTGGCGCGCAGAGATTCTGCGTAGAGGCTGGCGGCCTTTTCCGGCTGCCCCATCTGTGCCAGCAGATCGGCTTGCAGGGTCTGGACGATGGCAACCTCACGCACGTTGTGGAGCTTCTGCTGAAGTTGGAGCGCCTCCGCGCAGAGGGCCAGAGCCTCCTGTGGGCGACCCATCTGGCTCAGCATGGCCGCCAGCGCGGTCTGACCGCGCGCCCGCCGCGTCTCATCCCCGATCTCGGTCCATAGCTGGAGTGCGTCGGTGTAAAGCTGCAACGCTTGGTGGGGTTTGCCGGTCTGACAGAAGAGGTCCGCGCGCACGCCCTGGCCCGCCGCGAGGAGGCGCAGATTGCCCAACCCCTGCGCTGTTGTCAACGCGGCATCCACGTAGACCGTCGCCGCGCGCGAGCGGCCCAGTTGGATCAGCAGTTCGGCGATAGCCAGTTGGGCCGTTGCGATCAAGCGGGGATCGTCCAACCCCTGTGCGACGACAAGCGCGCATTCGCCGCGCGCCAGCCCGCGCTCGGACTCACCGCCCGCACCCAGCAGTTCGGCGGCAAGACAATCTGCCTCCACCGCCAGTGCAATATCCTGGCGAGAACGGCTCTCCGCCGCGCTCTTCTCGCACAGCGCGAGCGCAGCAGCTAGATCGCCGTTGCTCGCCAAACGACGCGCTTGCTGCACCAGTGTACGCGCTTGAAGGTGGTCGTTCTTGCTCAGAAGATGCTCCAGAATGTTGGAGAGTGGAGAGTGGAGAGTGGAGATTGGAGATTTGTCCCTCTGTACCTGGCAACGGCTTTCCCGAATCGCCAATCTCTGGTGACTGCACAAAAAAGCCCTCTTTGCCACGAATTTCACAAATTAGCACGAATTGTCTTGTCGGCCCCAGAGAGAAAATTCGTGTCAATTCGTGAAATTCGTGGCTGAACACTTTGTTGGAGTGCAGCCTCTACTCTCAATCTGCAATCCATGTTCCCGATAAGATTCAGCGCCGCATCGCGTGTCAGACCGCAAAGCCGATGCGCAGCGGGCGGGCGGGCGCGAGGTGGACGGGTTGCTCGAAGAGCAGCCCCTCGACCGTCAACCGGCAGAGCGCCTGTTCATCACCCAGGCTGACGGAGATGACCTGGCGGTCGGCCAGCACGGGCAGACGCAGCGAACGCAGGGCAAGGTCGCCGGCCAACACACGCACTTCCGCGGCGTCCGGCGTCAACTCGAATTCGCCCCAGGCCGCGTCCAGCGACCAGAAGCAGCGGAAGCGTCCCTGCTCCGTCCGCACCGGGTCGAAGCCGATGGCGGCGGCGCCCTGCACCATGTCGAACTCGAAACCGGAGAAGGCGTTGAGCAGCGCATACGACGCCATGGAACGTGCGTAGTTGCTGCCGCACTCGAATTCATTCCACGGGTTGCGCCGCTCGCCGTCGTAGCGCCGACGGATCGCCTCGACGCAGGTCATGCCCTCGTCGACCATGCCAGTCTGGATCATGTGGATGGCCGCGGCGTACTCGAAGCCGTTCATGGTCTCCTGCGAATAGGGTGCGGGGATGGTCGGTTTCTGCGCGCCCTCTGGCCAGGCGCAGATGACGAGACCACCTTCGTCGTTGAGGCAGTAGATGCGGCAGGGGTTGTAGACCTCACCCATGACCGGGATGAAATTGTGCTTGAAGATCGCGGCGTTGGCCTGCTTGACCTGCTCCGGGTCGAAGATCTCGCCCAGCCCGTACAACGTGGCGTGCCACTGACCCAAGATCTGGTCGATGCTGCTGCCGCCGCCAAGCTGATACTTGACTTCGCCATGCTCCTCGTCCCAATAGGCCTGCAACGCGGTGCCGCCCTTGAGCGTGTCGTCGTCGCCCTCGAACGCGGCCACGATATTTTTGTCGTGCAGGTCGATCTGCTGGGCGTAATATTCGCCGTTGAAGAGATGCTTGTCCGCCCACCGTTTGCCCCGCTGGAAGATGGCGCGATATTCATCCGCGGTCTCGTCGTCGCCGAGGTGCGCGGCCATCTCTGCGCCGGCCTTGAGCGCACCGAGATAGATGCCGGTCAGCCACGAATTGGGGCCGAAGAGCTCCATGTCGAGGGTGTGATGCTGGCGACCCGAGAGCACGCCGCTCTTGTCCGGGTCCCAACGGTCCACGTTTTGTGGACTCCAGGCGAAGTCGATGGAGCGCTTCACCGCTGGCCAGATCGAGCGAAGCCAGTCGTCGTCGCCACAGATCTTCCAGTCGCGATAGCTTTTGAGTACGCCGCCAAATTGGCCATCGCAGCAGGGGCGAAAGTTCCAGGGCGCGGCGCCGATGGGCAACTGGAGCCGGAAGGGCATACCGCCGTCGTCGCGCAGATTGTAGCGATAGTCGGCGTTGCGCATGGAGCGTTCCAGGCTGGGGAAGAGAAAGGGCAGCGCCTGGGCATAGTTCCAGACATGGGTGCAACTCCCCTCGCAACAGCCTGCGGTCGGGTGGCAACCTTCCCAGCCATAAAACGTGCCATCTTCCAGCCGCAGCGCAGTCGGCGACTTGAGGATGGAAATGTTGGCCGAGACCGCATCCAATGCAGCTGGCGGCAGACTAGAGGCAAAGAGCGCTTCCTTGAAGCGTCGGGTCTCGCTGAAAAGGCGATCCCATTGAGTCAGCGCAAAGTGCGCGCTGGCTGCGGAATCGGCCCAAACCGTGGCGTAATAGTTGCGCCAGGTCAGGTCGGTGGGTGCGCAGGATTCGCCCGGCCCACAGGCGCAGTCGATCAGCTCGATGCTCGACGGATCCTTCCAGTAATTCTCGCAGTTGGGAAAGTTCCAGGCGATCACAAAGCGGACGGTGCGCGTCTCCCCCGGCGCCACAGTGAGCGTGACGGCCAGCGCGCCTTCGTTCTGGGCGCCGCCTGCTCTGGCGCATAGACGCGGTCCTGGAGCAGTCCAGGCGTCGTAAAGTCGCGCCAGTAAACTTCCAGGCTGTCGAACCAGGAGCCGCGGAACCAGTAGGATTGCCAACTGATCTCAGCCTCCCCAGCGACCGCGGCATCGGTCGCCAGCGTGAGATCGCCGTAGCCGACGGCGTCGGCCGGCAGGTTGTCCGAACGCAGGTGCAGCGCATGGCCCCAGGGGTGTTCGACCACGTTGTTCAAGTTGTTGGCGGGAAGTGGGTTGTTGAGCACACCGACCAGCGTGTAGGTGATGGGCGAGTCGGTCGGGTTGGCAATCGAAAACTCGAAGAAGGCGGCCGGCAGACTTGAATCCAGATCGTTGAGCGGGATGAAGGGATTGAAGGCGCTCATCGCAACCTGACCGGGAAAATCATCGTGGCGATAGGTCAGCTCGGCCAGTGGGAATTCGCCGCGGAACTCAACGTCCCGAAAGTGGGGCAGACCGGTCAGATATTCGCGCCGCGGTCCCCAGCCAAACGAGTTGAAGCGGTTGCCGCCCAGTTCGCCCTGGTAGGGTGGGTGCAGATCACCGTGCAGCACGCGCGCATCGAGCAGATGCCCGTCCGCTTCAGCCTTGATCGCAAAATGGGAAAATCCGTTGACGCTGCCCTTGTTGGGCCGGTTGAAAATCTCCCAGTCGATCAGCCGGCCGTTGCCCGCCAGCCCGATGCAGCCGCTGCCGATCCCGCCCAGGGGAAAGCTAATCTGGTTGGTTCTGACGCCGGAATAGGTGAAATAACTCATGCTGATTTCCTCAAATGGTTGGTTGCGACAAAGTCGAAACGGCTCTGTTATAATGGAATCCGATGCTCATGGCATAACCGATCAGGGGCCGTTAATTTGGAGGCGAGTATGCAGCAGCCCGTAACGCTTGATGATCTCGTTGAATTGACGAGCGAATTGTCCTTGACCGACCAGATGCGGCTGATTGAGAGAATATTGCCCGATATTCGGCGTAGATTGAGTGTCGAAGATCGGACTCAGCGAAAATCGCTCCGCGGTATTTGGAAAGGACTTGACATCACCAGCGATGATATCGAATCCGCGCGCCGCGAGACGTGGTCCGACTTTCCACGTAGCGACCTGTAGACCGGTTTGAAATGGCAGACTATGTAACAGATACGCATGGCTTGATCTGGTATCTTGAAGACAGTCCTCGTTTAGGAATTCAGGCGCGCCGCGCATTTGACGCATGCGACAGCGGGTCTGGCACAATCTTCGTCCTTACCATATGCCTGGTAGAAATAAGCTAGCTGCAAGAAAAAGCACGAATTCCAGCGTG
>JAAUPU010000067.1 GCA_012032975.1 Caldilineaceae bacterium
TCGCAGAGCTACGTGATCTGGTGCGCCAGCATCAGGTCCGCTATTATCTGCTGGATGATCCCCTCATCTCCGATCAGGAGTTTGACGCGCTCTTTCAGGAGCTTCAAAGCCTGGAACAGCAGCACCCCGAACTTGCCAGCGACGACAGCCCCACGCTGCGCGTCGGCGGTCTGGTCTCCGAGCGTTTCGAGAAGAGCCGCCACCCCGCGCCCATGCTCAGCTTGGCCAACGCCTTTAACCAAGACGATCTCTACGCCTGGCGCGAACGGGTGAAGCGCTTTCTCCCCGAAGAAGAACGTGGCAACCTTGCCTACGTCGTCGAACCCAAATTCGACGGGCTGACCGTCGTCCTCCACTACGAGCAGGGCCGCTTTGCGCTCGGCGCAACCCGCGGCGATGGCGAGGTGGGCGAGACGATCACCGCCAATTTGCGCACCGTGCGTCGGCTGCCGCTGCAAATTCCCGCGTTCGCCGACAGCGACATGCAGGCGCCGTCGCGGCTGGTCGCGCGCGGCGAAGTCTATGTGGACAAGGCCGATTTCGCGGCCTTCAACCGCCGCCAGGCCGAGCAGGAAGAGCGCACCTATGCCAACCCGCGCAACTTCGCAGCCGGCAGCCTGCGCCAGTTGGACAGCACAATCAGCGCGGGACGACCGCTGAAACTGTGGGTCTATCAGTTGCTGATCCTGGAAGGTGCGTCCATGCCAGAAAGCCATTCGGCAAGCCTGGACTACATGGCCAGCCTGGGTCTGCCGGTCTGCGCAGACCGGGGCCACTTTGGCGACGATGCGTTTGACGATCTCGCCGCATACGTGGATGATTTTGGCGCCCGGCGCGTGCAGTTGCCGTATGAGGTGGACGGCGTCGTGGTCAAGGTGGATTCACTTGCCCTGCAAGCGATGCTCGGCTTCACAGGCAAAGACCCGCGCTGGGCGGTTGCATACAAATTTGCGGGGGAAGAGGCGGTCACCAAGCTGCTCGACATCGTGGTCAACGTGGGGCGCACCGGTGCAATCACACCGAATGCCGTGTTGGAGCCGGTGCAGGTCGGCGGCGTCACGGTCAGCAGCGCGACGTTGCACAACGAAGACTACATCGCGGAACTGGACATCCGTATCGGCGACCAGGTGTTGGTCAAGCGCGCCGGCGATGTCATCCCCAAGGTGATCCGCCCGCTTACCGAGCTGCGCACAGGCGACGAACAGCCCTGGCAGATGCCGGCCAACTGCCCGGTCTGCCAGCAGCCGCTGGTGCGACCGGAGGGCGAATCGGCCACCTATTGTGTCAACAATGCGTGCCCCGCACAACTGGTGCGTTTGGTCGAACATTTTGTAAGCCGCGGCGCAATGGACATCGACTCCTTTGGCTTCAAGCAGGCCGAACTTTTTGTGGAGAAAGGCTTCATTCGCGATCTGGGCGATATTTACTACCTGCCCTGGGACGAAATTCTTGCCTTGGAAGGCTACAAGGAGAAGCGCGTCGAGAATCTGCGTGCCGGGATCGAGGCCAGCAAGAGCCGGCCGGTGGCGCGCCTCTTGACCGGTCTCGGCATCCGCTTCGTCGGTGGCGTCGTGGCCGAGCTGCTGGTGCAACGCTTTGCCAGCCTGGATGATTTGATGCAGGCGTCGGTCGAAGAATTTGGCGAGATCGATGGCGTCGGACCGAAGATCGCCGAGAGCGTAGTCGAGTTTTTTGCCGTCAAGCCCAACCGCGCGCTCGTCCAAAAGTTTGCCGACGCGGGCGTGCGCGTCGCCGAGGAGCGCAGCGCGGCGGTTGTGACCGCTGCACCCGGCCCGCTGGAAGGGCTGACCTTTGTGATCACAGGCACGTTGCCTACGCTCAGCCGCGACGAAGCCAAGGCCTGGATCGAGTCGTGGGGCGGCAAGGTCACCGGCAGCGTCAGCGCCAAGACCGACTATCTGCTGGCCGGTGACAAGGCCGGCAGCAAGCTGGCCAAGGCCGAGCAACTCGGCGTGGCCGTACTCAATGAAGACGCGCTGCGCGATCTGATCACAAACTCGTAGGGGCGATTCGACGAATCACCCATTCGTCTTTCGCTCATCGGCTGATGCCCCATCGGATGATACAGCGCATCACCCCTACCGGAGAATTGACATGTTGACCAACCCCGCTCCCCTCGCCTTGACGCTTGATTCCCTGCAATCTGGCCAGCACAGCCTGACGCTCTATGTCGAACAGATGGCTTTGCGCATCCGCAAGGTCGATGACCAGGTTCACGCCTTCTTGCCCGAGGAGGGACGCATGGCGCGGCTCAAGGCCGAGGCCCGTGTGCTGCGGCAGGCCTACCCCGATCCGAGGCAGCGGCCCACGCTTTTTGGCGCGCTGGTCGGTGTCAAGGATATTTTTCATGTGCAGGGGTATACGACGCGGGCAGGTTCTGCAATTCCGCCGGAACTGTTTGCCAGCGATCCGCCGGATGGCGATGCACTCTGCGTGGCGCGGTTGCGTGCGGCTGGTGCGCTGATCGCCGGCAAAACGGTCACGACGGAGTTCGCCTACTTCGAGCCGGGGCCGACGCGTAACCCACACAACCTGATGCACACCCCCGGCGGATCCAGCAGCGGCTCTGCGGCAGCGGTGGCCGCCGGTTTGTGTACGCTCGCGCTGGGCACCCAGACCATCGGCTCGGTCATCCGGCCGGCGGCCTTTTGTGGCATTGTGGGGTTCAAGCCGACCTATGAGCGCATTCCTAGCCAGGGCATCGTCTACTTTTCCCGCACTGTGGACCATGTGGGGCTGTTCACCCAGGATGTGGCGGGCATGGGCCTCGCGGCTTCGGTGCTGTGTGACGGCTGGCGGTCGCTGGATGGGCCAACGCGTCTGCCTCTGCTCGCCGTACCCGATGGCCCCTATCTGGACCAGGTCGAATCTGAGGCGTACGGTGCATTTGAGACCCAGATTGCCCGACTGGAGGCAGCCGGTTGCCGCGTCAAGCGTGTGCCCTTTTTCGACGACATCGCATTCTTGAATCACCTGCACCGGCGGCTTGTCTTTGCAGAATTTGCCCAGGAACATGCCGAGATCTACGCGCGACACGCCGATCTCTATCGCCCCCGCACCGCCGAAGCCATCGAGACCGGCAAGACGGTCGGACCAGAGGAACTGGCTGTCGCGCGGGCAAGTTGTGGCCGGCTGCGCCAGGAGCTAGAGGAAAAGATGGAGAGTGAAGGGGTGGACCTGTGGGTCTGCCCAGCCGCGGTGGGGACCGCGCCGTTGGGCATCGAGGCGACGGGCGACCCCAACATGAACCTGCCCTGGACCCATGCCGGGGTTCCGGCCATTACGCTGCCGGCGGGTCTGGCCGCCAACGGGCTGCCACTTGGTCTTCAGTTGGTTGCACGTTTTGGTGCGGACGAAGAATTGCTGGGGTGGGCAGCGGTGATCGGGGCACATCTGGGGAAGCTAAACCAGGGAATCGGCTGACAGAGGTGTGATTCGTGAGGTCGTGGAGCGGAAGAGTGCGCCGCACACGCTGCGAAGCACAGATACTCCCCGCCTGCGCGTGACCTCGAAGAGCTACGCATACTCCGTCACCTGCACCGACATCACATCGCGCAGCTGACTCCCGGTTGCGAATCCGGCCTCTTTCAGCACCGTCTGCGCGAGTTCTCTATTGCGCCCAATCTCCGCCACACGATGCGCGTCTGAGTTGACGAAGACGTGCATACCGCCTTCCTCGCGAAACCAGGACAGACTCTGTACCAACAGATCGTTCCAGTTTGGCGCGCTGTTCAGAAAACGTGTGTTGAGCTCAAGACCCTGACCGCGCCCGGCAATGGTGGCCAATGTATCGCGCAGCACAGACTCCAGGGCCTGGAAATCGGGCCAGTTGCCGGTGGAGATGCCGGGCCAGAAGATGCGGTCGAAGTGGGCGATAAAGTTGAGGTCGAAGGCTGCCGCCAACTGCCCCATCTGAGAGAAATAGTCGGTGTAAACTGTCGGTTGCATCGCGATGGGCGAAGATTTCCTGGAGGTGGATATTGTCGTCGCCGAGCCAGTGGATGGAGCCGATCACCACGTCAAAGGGGTTTTCCGCCAGGAATTCGCTGGCTTCGGCTGCGTATTCGTGAGGATTTCCCACCTCTACACCGCTCAACACGGAGAGACCCTTCGGCCCATAGGCGAGCTGACAGCGCTCGACCGTCTCGAAATAGGCGTCGGTGTTTTCAAACGGCGAGCGGCTGCGCGGGTGCCATTCGGCATGTTCGGTCAATGCAATGGCGCGCATGTTCACAGCCAGCGCCTGTTCGCACATTTCGCTCGGCGTGTTGTCTGCATCCGGGCTGAAGGTGGTGTGCATATGATAGTCGGTCTGGATTCTTGTGTTGGACTGCATCTCTTCTCGTCTATTCATGGTGATGGATGTTCGATCCGTGACTGGTATCGGCGCCGGGGTCAGCATCGTGATTGTCTACCCGTTGCGCCGCTGGTTGAGTGTCCAGCTTTCAAATTAACATCTGGCCAAGCGCCGGTTATCTGTCTGTAAAGACATTTCACGCTGGCCCATCTCTCTCGCCTGTCTATCCGAGCTTGATTCCAAGCAATTCTTCACAGCGCCAGTCCCGATACGCGCTGACCAAGCATTGCATTTTCGGCCACCAGTACTCCTTTGGCGAACCGTCACGGCGGTCCTGAATGGGCATAAAGAGCCAAAACAGTAGCCCGATCTGGTAGTCGACGACCAACTCCTCCCAGGTGTAATCCTCCACGCCATTGGATTGCAGGGTATGCAAATATTGGCGCAGCATCCTCATTTCCCGCGCAGACTCGCTCCGCTCTTCGGATGTCCAGAAAGTGGCGATGAGGTTGGCCAGGTCGTAGCCGTTGAGATCGACGGACGGCGATTGCCAATCCAGCAAATAGGTTTCGCTGCCCCGCTGCCGTGGACAGAGAAAATTGGCAAAATAGGCGTCACCGTGGACGAGGGTCAGGTGCGACCCAGCGCGGAATCGAGGCTCCAGATAGCGCGCCCAGAACGCCTCGAGCTGGTCGAACGCTTTGGTGTAGAGCTGGATCAGTTCGCTTGGAAACCAATCCGCTTCCTCGGCAATCAGCGCTTGCCAACCTGCCTGCCGCCGCTGAAAATAGAGCGCAGCGCGCTCTGCATCGCGCGACCAGTAGCCGACTTGAAAAGCGCCAGATGCCAGCTCTGGATGGTCCCACCAGAAGGCGTGGTGTCGCGCCAGCGCCTCGATCACCTGGTTGATGGCCAGCGGCGAGGGCATGCTCTGCACGCTGCCAGCCTGCGCAGGGTGCTTGACCGGTGGCTTGTGTGTGGACGAAAGGTCGAGGAGAAGCAGATACGAATTCCCGCTCGCAGCGTCAGACGCTGCGGCAAAACAGGGCGGAATCGCGGGCGGTGGCGGGTGCAACGCCCCGATTCGCTGATAAAAGACGACCTCTTCCTGGCCAGCCTCCTTTGCCCAATCTGCCTGGAGATTCTGCTTCAGGATCAACTCGGTGGGCAGACCGCTCGTTGCATCGGGCGAATAGCTCACCCGAAGCCGAATCGTCAGGGAGTTGGAGGTGTCGATTGATTCGATGTCAACGGCGTGAACGGCGCCCTGTTTCAACATGTTCGAGGCGCGCAACACTTCGGTCAACCAGGCTGGGGTGACAGTTTCTGGCGGCGTGATGTAGGGCGTAAGCAGCTCTATATCGGGCAATTTGAGTCGTCTTCTCCAGTCTATCGAATGGCCAGCTGAAGGGCTGAGCGCCAGCCTTGCCCCTCAATCATACAGTTTCTATGACCTTTCCGGAAAATAGCACGCTTGCCGATTCCGACTCGTTTGACAGCCGCATCGGGCTATGATTTACTGTGTCTTGACTCGTCATCTCCTTGATTCACATGGTCTTCTTCTTTCCCTTCCCAGAGGAATAGTCGAAAAGCAGGTTGCCTCCCAGGCAACCGAACCAGTGACGATAGATACACTGCCACCAAGTTCCCGACACATTTCCAGCGAAGCGCGCGCTTGTTGGTTCCGGAATGGATAGGGTCGAGTTGGACTGCGACGGCAGGCTTGTCGAACATGTTGAGCGCCTCTCGCCTCTCTCGTGTCTGCAATTCATTCGAGCAATTCCTAGAGGAAGATCCATGCCATACGGTGTACGCAGGAGCGGTCGTCAGCAATACAGGATTCCCCCTTCCGGTGATGGTAAACAGGCGGAGACGCCGATGGCCAGACCCTTGTCGCAACTGGTGGTGCAGCGCGCGCTGCACGCGCCCACCACGTTGGCGCCGGACGATGTCGTGGCTTTGCAGCGCACCCTCGGCAATGAGGCTGTGCAACGGCTCCTGGCCAATCCGATCGCGTCCAGGCAGGCAAAGCCGACAGTGATCAAGTCCGCACTCGTCGTCCAGCCTAAGCTGGCGCTGGGTCCGGCCAACGACCGCTACGAGCAGGAGGCCGATCGCGTTGCGCAGCAGATCGTGGGGAGTGGCAGCCAACCCGCGGTGCAGCGCGATCGTCTCGATGCGGGGCAGCCACAGGCCAAAGCTCTGCACGGACCGAAAGGGGGCGACATCCATCCGGGGATAGCGCAGAGCATCCAGCGCGCCAAGGGCGGTGGCCGCCCACTTCACGACGGCGTGCGTTCGTCCATGGAGCAAGGCTTTGGCGCCGATTTTAGCGGCGTGCGTGTACACACGGGCAATCGGGCAGATGTTCTCAACCGTTCGCTCAACGCCAAAGCCTTTACATCGGGCAGCGATATCTTTTTTGGCAAAGGGCAGTATAACCCTGGCAGCAGCAGCGGCCAGCAGTTGATCGCCCACGAGTTGACCCACACAGTGCAACAGGGGGCGGTCGCGAAGTCGCCCAACAAGGCGCAGGCCAAGCGGGGCGCCGGTGCGGGCGATGGGGTGGTTCAGCGGGCTGGGTTTTGGCAAAAGCTAAAGACAAGCCGGCTGGCAAAGAAGTACCGTGCGCTCAAAGAGCGGATCACAGGGCCGAAGAAGCAGAAAGAGGAGGAGTCTGGCGGCGACGAAAAAGTGCTCAAGGCATCCATCGCAGTCACGTCATCGGCACAGGTGCGTTCGGTGGGCGGAATTACAGAGAATGGCCATGGATGGATCGAACTCGAGCCTCTGCAGCCGTGGGAGAAGATCACCGAAACAGGGTTGCCGGGCAAGATGAGCGAAGCTACAGAAAATGGCTTGCAGAATCATCGATGGCATACGATTGGATTTTATCCAGGGCGAGATGGCGCGGCGGGTCTCGTTCTGGAGCCTGAGAAACCCGTGATGCTCCAGAACACAGCCGGCAGCAAGAGCTTTGAGCTCAACGCGAGCCAGGCGGGTAAACTACTGGACTATGTGAAGGAGAAGCGCACGGCCAAGTACAGGTTCCTCAGCTTCAACTGCACCACCTTTGCCGTCGGTGCGCTGGCTGCAGCCGGCTTTCCCGCCAAGGAGTTCTTAGGCGCCGTCACATCGAAGCGGGTTACGTCGCCGAACAAAGTCTATAAACGCCTGTTCGAGCGTGCCGCGCTAGGCGACAAGTCAATCAGGATCGCAAAGAGCCTGGAAAGCGGTGAGACGGAACCGAGTTTCGGCAAGCCGACGCAGTACACCGAGAGACATGTCAACGAGCCAGAGGAGCAGGCTCTGAAATCGACAAAAGGCGATGAAGGTGACCTGCTGGAGACGACCGAAGATCTGAGCCTGTCGGATGGACTACGCGACATCAGCCTCTGGCTCTACAGTGAATCGAAAAACGGGTACGACCATACCACGCAGGAGATAGTACTGCTATACCCAAACACCATCAAGGAATTGAGTCCGCACGAGAAACGTATTCTCGAAGTATCGTATCCAAACTACTTTGGCAAGATGAAGATCGACGAGGCCTTGAAGCCAAAAGGCGTGAAGGTAGATACAGAACAGGCGGACAAGGAACTGGGAACCAAACTGATTCCATCGCATTACATGTATCAAATGCATGGAAAGATCACGCTGGAGCGCCTTCAGGAATGGGGTTGGCACGAAAAGAAACGGCAGGTCTTGGACTGTATCGAGACCGCGAGCGAAAAGAGTCACAAACTCGTCAAGTTGAAACTCGGATTGGAGTGGGCCGAATTCGTGAAGCTGGTCAACCAACTTTGAGATTGATGTTTGATCGATAGAGAGGGTGCAGAGGGTTGGTTGTCAGGGCCGCTGTTCCTGCCCCAACAAACACCTGTTTGGTCTGCATATTCTTCCCCCCGCCGTGCAGCCCCGCATCGCCCGCGCTGGGCCAGCGCAGCCTCGTCTGCCGTTCGCCCCGTTTGTAGCCAGAGTTGAAGTAGGTGCTGGTTGTGAACCAGCTCAGCAGATGCTGGAGCAGCTTGTTCTTGAGGGCGACGAATTCTGGATCCGCCCAGCGGTTCCACAGCTCGTGGGGATCGTCCTCCAGGTCATATAACTCGCCCGCCTCCTGGCCGATATAGTAGACCAGCTTGTGACGCTCGCCGCGCATCATGACCTGGTAGTTGTCCTCGCAGAAGACGAAGCGGCGCGACGTGACCTCTTCGTCATTCAAATAGGGCAGCAACGACTGCCCCTCGATGTAGGTCGGAATGTCCACACCCGCACTTGCCAGGATGGTCGGCGCCAGGTCCATCAGCGAGACCAGGTCGCCGACCTCGGCTGGAGTGCCCACCGATCCAGGGTGACGGATGATCAGCGGCACATGCACGATGGGGTCATACATCAGCCACTTGTAGGCCAGCTCGTGGTCGCCCAGCAACTCGCCGTGGTCCGAGCAGAAGATGAGCAAACTCTCTTCAAGCCAGCCGCGCGCTTCCAGCGCCGCCAGCACGCGGCCAAGCTGTTCGTCCACCGTGCTGATCTTGGCGAAGTAGTGGCGCTTCATCTCGGCGATCTCGGCGTCGCTGGCGCCGCGCAGGTCGATGCGCGACTCGTGGTCTGTGTTGGAGCGTGGAACTCCTGATGGGGTGCGATGCTGGGGCGGCTTATCGTCCA
>JAAUPU010000068.1 GCA_012032975.1 Caldilineaceae bacterium
GTCGACTTGTATCGGGTAGTGAAGTGACCGGCTCTCTTTTTGGCTCCGCAGACAGGGCCTGGCTGGGCTGGCGCCTGCTGTTGTTGGGGCTGGCGATCTGGTCCGTGCTGTCGCTGGCAAGAACAGTTCTCAGAATCCAAGGGCCTATCGGCGCAACCGATTTCCACTCCTATTGGTACTACGGACACTTCCTCTGGCAGGAACAGGATCCCTACCTGGCCTTTGCCCGCGGAGAGCAGTTGGCGTTACCCATTCAGTACGCGGATGGGGTCACCGTGGAGAGGCAGCCGGTTGCACAGCCCGAACTTGCAACGACACCCGCCAACACGGCTCCGTTGCTGCTCCTGCTATCGACGCTCTCGGTCTTCTCTTGGCCGGTTGCCAAGACGGCCTGGCTGATACTCAACGTCCTGCTGATCGTGGTTATCCCGTGGCTGGTTCTGGGCCTATTGCCACAGCCAAAAGCGTTGCCACCTCATATCCAGTGGCTGGTCGCGTTGCTCTTTTACAGCCTGAAACTGCCAAGGGCGGTTGCCTGGCTGGGGCAGACTTCATTGCTGATTCTGACCTTCATGCTCCTGACGCTGCTGCTGCGCAATCGCACTATGTGGCTGGCAGGTCTGCTCTTTGGCCTTGCACTGTCCAAATATTCGCTCTCTTTCCCCGTTTTGATCCTGCTGCTCTTCACACGGCACTTTGGCATTGTGATCATCGGCCTGCTGACGCAGGCGGCTGGACTGCTGTTGGTATCGTTTATCGGTCACTCCTCAATCTTGGACATCGCGCGCGTCTACGTCAACATGGTTACCCTGCACGCCGACTATCCCGGTATTCACATCGCCTATCAACTCGGCGACGATTCGCTGATAGGCATGTCGATCGTGGTAGGCGGCACCCTACTCGTTGGCTGGTTTCTGTGGCAATGGTGGCGCAGACATCAAGTGATACGCCAGATCGATCTCCTGCCACTCTTGACCGTGCTGTCGCTCTGGACGCTCTTGGCAGCCTATCACAGAAATTACGATTCCATCTTGGTGGTCTTCTTCGTCACGCTCAGCATTGCCGCGCAGAGCACCTGGCTCCTTTCCAGGGGCGAGGCACTCTTTCTCGCAACATTCCTGGTTGTCTCGCTGCTCGTCATCAACGCGCCCGGAGAACTTATCACTCCATTCCTGCCGACACATCTGTCCCGGCTCTGGGATCCAACACTGGAAAAACTCTTGACGGCGACGCTTGTCGCCATGTTGGCGATCTCTGTCTGGCTGCTCTTTCGCATCCCGCGTGATGATGAGCACGGCGAAGGCCGAGAGGCGCACGGAAGCGCGTGACCATGGTTGCCCCCGACGTAGAACGCCCAGCGCGCCCAACAATCGAATGGGTTGCGGCGGCATCAGTGACAATCCTTTTTTGGATAGTCTACGTTGCGACAGCAGCGCCCGGATTGACCTGGTCGCACTTTGGGGCGGACGGCGGAGAACTGCTAGCAGCGGCCGTGACCAACGGCGTACCCCATCCGCCAGGCTACCCATTCTATACAGCGCTTTTGCGTCTGTGGCTTTCGGCGGGTCAATTGCTCTCTCCCCCAATCGACATTGCTTGGCTTGGCAACGTGCTGAGCGCAACGTGCGCGGCGCTCAGCGTCGGGGTTACGCTGTTGGCAGCGGGCGACTTGCTGTACGACCAATCGCGCCGCTGGATGTGGGCAACTTGCAGCGCGCTGGCCTGGGGTTTCGGCCCGCTCCTCTGGGGTCAGGCGCTGATCACCGAGGTCTACGCGCTGCATGGGTTGCTCTTTGCCCTGCTTGGCTGGCTTACGCTGGGGTCGCGACGACGGCGCTGGATGATTGCGCCGGTGGTCGGCCTGGGCCTGGCGCATCATCCAACCTTTGCATTGCTATTGCCGGCCAGCTTCTACTATCTGCTTTCTGCCCGGCGGCCAAACCAACGAATCTGGCGAATCGCGATGCTCTACGGCTTTGGCCTTCTGATCGCCGTGCTGCTTCAGGCGCGAACGTGGCTGGCCGCAAGCGCGGTCCCAACACCGCCGGTCAACTGGGGTTATGCAGACACCGGGGCCGGTCTCTGGTGGTTGCTGAGCGGGGCGGCCTACAGACAATACCTTTTTGCAGTGCCCCCTGCAAACATCGTAGAACGGCTGGCGGCCTGGGCATACACCATCACCGTGCAACTCACACCGGTGGGCCTGGCCTTTGCGCTGATCGGTCTGGCAGACGTGGACCGCCGCCGCCACCGACTACGCAACTTTACGTTGATCTGGATCATCCCGGTCAGCATCTATGCGATGACCTACTATACTTGGGACAGTGCCGTCTATCTCTTGCCGGTGGTCTGGATCGCCTGTTTGCTCCTTGGATTGGGGCTAGAGGTCAGCGCCGCCTGGCTGAGCACCCATTGGCCAACGGCACCCATTAACCTTTCGGCATGGCTACTGGTCGGCACTCTGGTCGGCGTGGTGGCGCTGGCGGCGATCCGCGCGCCAACCGTTTCGCTGCGCGCGGATCGAGAAGCTGCACAATTTGTCGCAGACGCCCGCCGGCAGATCGAGCCTGGAAGCATCGTGATTAGCCGTGCGGACCGGGAGACCTTTGGCCTTTGGTTCGCTTTCTGGGCCAATGAGGGGCTACACCCTCAAGCACCCAACGACACCGTGCTAGTCAACGATGCTCTCTACCAGTTTGCCTGGTATCGTCGGCTGTTGGCGGCTGTCTACCCCGACTTGCCAGGCATTGACGAGTCGGTCGAAGCGCTCGTCGAGGAGAACCGCGCCACACGCACAATCTTCTTCACAGAACCGCTGGAATGGATTCCCGCCGCCGCGCTGGAGGCGGACGGTCCCTTGTGGCGGTTGTCCAAATGAGAGCCTACCACTGGTTCCCGTACTTCTTGCCAAAAAGCCGATACCCGTTTACCATTTTCTACGTTGGGACCGCCGCAGGAACGTCAAGCAACTCCCACCCAGCTTCTTCACCAACCTGTTGTATTTCTGAGCCGTTCTTGGGCGCAGACAACCGGTGGTTCACAACCAAGACAGTATAGCCCGTATGAACAGATCGCCAGACCAAGCGTATACACCCGATCATCCATCCATGGAACCCGATGTTCGCCCGTCGCCACGACGATGGCCAATTCGGCGTATCCTCTGGATCATCGCGATTTTTTCTTGTGCTGTTTCTCGTCTATAAGGCAGTTCGCATCGGGTTGTACGGGTTGGTGGCCTTGAACAGCGGAACCGAGTTGCGAGCGCTTGTCCGCGCCGAGTCGAGTACGGAGAACCTGCCCGCGTTCGAAGAGCCGATGTTGGAACTGACCCGGGCTGTGACTGGCATTGAACGCGAGATGCGCATCTTCAGCCCATTCTTCAACGTGACAGCGTGGGTGCCAGGAGTTGGGGAGACCATTGCAGCCATCCCCGAACTGCTGCTCGCAGGCAAGGAACTTGTCACCGTGGCCAGTGATGGCGTGAGTCTGATCGGGCCAGCCATGGCGGCGCAGACCGACGCATCCCCAGCCGATCTGATCGCGACCACACTTGGCAACGCCGAGCCGCGCGTCGCCGTCTGGTCCCAGCGACTTGACGTTGCACAACAGGCCTTGGACAAGATTCCGGCCGATGAACTGCACCCAGCGCTGGCAGATCGCGTCAGCGATCTTCAGGCCGTCCTGCCCCTGGCCAGCTTTGGTCTGGAAATCGCCCCAGAATTGCCGGTGATGTTGGGCGCCGATGAACCGCGAAGATATCTTCTCTTGGTGCAGAATAACCACGAATTGCGGGCAACGGGTGGTTTTCTCACTGGGATCGGCCTGGTTACGATTGCCGATGGAAAGCTCGAGGGCGTTGACTTTCTGGACAGCTATGATGTGACGCGTCGAGATGTGGACCATCCGTGGGCGCCCGAACCCATGCAGAGCTACATGGGCATCGACCTGATGTTCTTGCGCGACGCCAATTGGTCACCCGATTTCCCCACGACAGCCCAGATCTCCAAGGCCATGTATGCCCAAGATGCGGGCATAGCCGTCGATGGCGTCCTGTCGATCGACCTGCGCGCTGTCGAACTGCTGGTGGACGCGCTGAGCCCGCTCGATGTGAAGGGCGCCGATGTGCCCATCACAGGCGACAACCTGATCGAGCAGATCAAGGAGTTCTGGCATCGCCCCATCGACACTGATGTCACCATCGAAAGCAGCGGCGGCGACTGGTGGGAACAGCGCAAAGATTTCATGCCCGCGCTGGCAGAAGCGGCGTTGGCTCGCCTCAAAATGGTCGATACGACTATTTGTCGGTGGGTGCGGCGATCGAACAGGCGCTGGACGAACGTGCAATCCAGGTCTGGGTCGATGAGCCGGAGTTGTCCCTGGCCTTGGCCGAGGCTGGCTGGGATGGCCGCCTGATGCCAGAGCCGAACGCAGATTATCTTGCGCTGGTGGATACCAACATGGGGTACAACAAGGTGGACGCCGTACTCGAGCGCTCAGTCCATTACGACGTCACCTGGCCCGATGGGGAGGACCAGCCTGGGCTGGCGACGGCGACCATCAATTACCTGCATCCTGTTTCGCTGCCGGACCACGTCTGCGACTTGACACCCCGATACGATGCCCCTGAATATGACGACATGACCCGGCGTTGCTATTTTGACTATGTGCGTCTGCATGTGCCTGCCGGGAGCGAACTGGTCAGCATCGAAGGCGTAGACCCGGAATCGATCAGCGCCGAAAGAGGGGAGCGCGAAACCGATGTGTTGGCGGGCTACTTCCAACTTCTTCCCGGCTATCAGCACAATGTCATCTTTACCTACCGGCTACCGCCGCACATCACGCCAGATAATTATGCGTTGGTGATTCAACGGCAGTCTGGCAGCAAACCCTTGCCCGTTACGGCCTCTGTCGCCGGCCATACGCTTGACATGGAAGTTGCCCAGGATCGTTTCATCTGGACGCCTGAGTAGCAGCGCCAGCCAGTGACTGGCTCACAGCACCGCTTCGACACGCGCCAATAGTTGGGGCAAAATCTCCCCGCTCGACCCTTCGAGGAAATATTCGGCCACTTCAGAAATCAGGGTCGGTTCGATGTTGACCTCTATCAGCGCGGCGCCGCCTTGCCTGGCAGCCAATGGCAACTGCGCTGCCGGATAGACAACGCCGCTGGTTCCCACCACGAGCATTACGTCGCACGTTTCGGCTTGCCGCCATACCTGTCGCAAGACGTTCGACGGCAGCATCTCCCCAAACCAAACCACATCTGGACGTACGGCGCTTCCACAGATCAGGCAATCTGGCGGCATTGTTGCCGCCTGTTCCTTTTCCAGAAGCCTATGCTCTGCTTCGCAACGATTGCAGCGAAAACGCGCCAAATTGCCGTGGAGGTGGAACACCGTCCGGCTGCCGGCGCGTTCGTGAAGATCATCGACGTTCTGGGTTATCAGGTCGAACCTCTTCAACCTCGACTCAAGTTGAGCCAGGGCAACATGGCCTGGATTGGGTGCGGTCCCCTGCACCGCAGTGAGTCTGCTCATATACCACCGCCACACCAAGCCAGGATCCGCAGCGAAACCAGCCTGAGAGGCCAGTTGCTCGGGGTCGAATCGGGACCAAAGGCCTGATTGGGCATCGCGAAAGGTCGCGATGCCCGATTCGGCGCTGACACCGGCGCCGGTCAAGCAGACGACGTGGCGTGCGCCGGAGATGATGTTTGCAGCGCTATCAATGACCGACATGTGGAGACCAACTCAAGATGAATCGTGTCGCAGCGCATTGGCGATCAAGTAGAGAGCGCCATAGTGCACAATAAAAGGGATCACATACGAGTGTGTGACAGATCTCTCAGCAACAGGCGGGACGAGAGGAGCAAAGTCTACCCTCGCACCGTCAGGCGAAGACCAAGACAGGCAGGGATAGCTGGCGATCAGGAATTCCAGCTTTGCCGACAAACTTTATGCTCCCGGAGTTACGCGCCGAACCGCTTGAGCCGCCCGGCATGGCCCATGGCAAGCGGGATCAGATTGGTTGCATGAAACGTGCCGAGGCTGCCTGACGCGCATTCGCGTTCGCCAAAGCCAGCGGCCTGGCTAGGCATGGCTTTTGGACTCCAGATCAGCGAAGGCACAGGATGCCAGCTATGGCTGCGCAGTTTGGCTGGCGTGCTGTGATCTCCGGTCACGATCACCGCACCCGGTTCGAGCGCAAGGATCCTCGGCATGACGGCATCCACAGCTTCGATCTCATGCACTTTGGCGTCAAAATTGCCATCTTCGCCGTAGCTGTCGGTCTTCTTCACATGGATGAAGAAGAAGTCGTACTCGCCCCAGACGCGCTCCAGCGCCTCGATTTCGTGGCTGGGACGGTCTCCTTCAAAGTCGACGACGTCCATGCCAACCAGACGTGCGACACCCTTGTACATCGGATAGACGGCTATCGCGACCGAACGCATTCCGTAAATTTCGGGGAAACGCGGCAGACCGGGATCCTTGGCCAGACCACGCAGATTCAGGCTGTTTGCGCGTGGTTCATCCGCAAGAGCAGCGCGACCGGCTTCTACCCATCGATTGACCAAGGCTGCACTCTGGGCGCCTTGCTCAGTGCCGCTGGTGTCACGTACAGGCAATGGTTTTTTCCCCGTGACCAGTGGATCCGTCTCCGTCAATTCACCGCCCAAGCCCTCGCCGCGGATAACGAGAACGAACCGATGCTCTTTCACCGGCTCCACAAACACCTCATAACCAGGCAACGCATTGCCGGTCGCCTCTTGCAGCTTGGCCGCCAAGCGGATGCATTCCTCGCTGCTAATGCGTCCAGCCCGGCGATCGGTGATCGCACCTTCCGCATCCACTGTCGCGAAATTGCCGCGCGCGCAAGATCAGAGTGCGTCAGAGGAAAGCCGATCCCCATGGCCTCTAGCACGCCGCGGCCAATCTCATACCGAACCGGGTCATAGCTGAATAGACTTAGGTGGGCTGGGCCGCTACCCGGCTCAATGCCGGCGCGGATTGGAACGCTCAGGCCTACTTCGCCCACCTGCGCCATCTGGTCCAGATTGGGCGTGCGTGCGCTTTCCAACTCGGTGTTACCCCAAGGGGACATGGGCAGACCGCCCAGCCCGTCCATCACAAGCAAGACGATCTTGCCACCGTTCTGGTGCAATTCCTGCATCAGGTGATGCTCTGAAAAAACAGACATTCTTGTACTCCTCTGTTTGGATGGCAACAGAAAAGCAGCCGAGTCAGCATTAGCTGAACTCGGCTGCCTATGTGCTTAATTCGACCTGAAGAACAGATCAGTCAGCCAACGAAACCTCAGTCTTGGGGTCGAAGATGTGGGCATTGGCCATGTTAATCGCCAGGTCCAACTCCTCTTCGGGCTGTGTCTTGACGCGGGGATCGACGCGAGCAATAAACTGCTTTTCGTCCTTGGTGACCAGATAGAGGAAAATCTCGTTCCCCATCAACTCGGTCACATCGACCTTGGCGGTCATGTCAGATTCGAGAATTCCGGGCGGAACATACGGTCGGGAATGGATATCCTCGGGGCGAATGCCAAAGATCACCTCTCGACCCTTGAACTGGCGCCACTGTTCGGCCTTCTCGCCGGGAACCTCAAGACGGAAGCCAGCAGAGTTGATCTCCAGCTTGCCATCGCTCTCTACCAGTGTTGCGTCGAAGAAGTTCATGCTGGGGCTGCCAATGAAGCCACCGACGAAGACATTGGCCGGATGATCGTAGAGCTTCTGCGGCGTATCGACCTGCTGCAGAATGCCATCCTTCATGACAGCGATACGCGAGGCCATCGTCATCGCTTCGACTTGATCATGGGTGACATAGATGAAGGTCGTCGCCAGCCGCTGATGGAGACGGGTCAACTGTGCACGCGTCTGCACGCGTAGCTTGGCGTCGAGATTGGAGAGCGGTTCGTCAAAGAGGAAGACGGCCGGTTCACGAACAATGGCGCGTCCCACGGCGACACGCTGACGCTGACCACCCGACAGTTGCTTGGGCTTGCGGTCCAACAGATGGCCGATATCCAGAATATCGGCTGCCTCTTTCACTCGGCGTTCGATGTCGGCCTTGGGGGTCTTGCGCAATTTCAGGCCAAACGCCATATTGTCATAGACGCTCATGTGGGGATAGAGCGCATAGCTCTGAAAGACCATCGCGATGTCGCGATCCTTGGGCGGTACATCATTGACCACACGGTCGCCGATCATGATGTTGCCATCGCTGATCTCTTCCAAACCCGCCAACAACCGCAAACTGGTTGTCTTGCCACAGCCCGATGGCCCGACGAAGACAAGAAACTCCTTGTCCTCAACATGGACATTGAGGTCATTGACGGCAACTACATCTCCAAAGCGCTTGTAGATATGCTCGAAAGTTACACTGGCCATATGCTTTTTCTCCTTAGGGTCAAACAAGAAGTGTTTGATACTTTAGTATTTGGTACGCAGTAGGAGGGGTGAAACTTGGGTGAGAGTATATCACATTCCTATTTGGCTTGGCAACTCCGATTTTTCGGGCCGAACACGCCAAAACGCTAAGAGAAGAAGCGTTGCTTCCGCCATGCTGCATCGGGATCGACCATCTCGGCAAACTCACGCTGCGCCTGTTCCATCATCTCAGGCTGGGTCAGAAGATCGACTGCCGTCATGGCCATCGCTTTGGCCGCCCGCAGCAACGCCTGGTCGCCGCGAGGGCTGGCGGCAGCGGCGGCAAACTCGGGGGGTGTGTGCGCTCACCCCGGGGTCGACGATGGTGACGTACGGGTGAATCGCCGGCATCTGCTGGCTGACATTGCCCATGTCGCTGGAACCCATCCGTTCATTGGGCAGCGGCTCCTCGACCTTCTCACCCAACTGGCTGATATTGGCCGCAAAGAGTTGCGCCATGGTCGGGTTGGCAATGCGGCTGGCGTAGTGGGTTGTGTGGTGGATTTTCACCTCCGCACCGGAGGCG
>JAAUPU010000069.1 GCA_012032975.1 Caldilineaceae bacterium
AAACCTGTGCGGCCAGACGGGCGGCGATGAAACGGGCAGGTTCACCCGGCTGGACGGCAAAGGGGCGCGGGCGCGGGTTGTCCCCCCGCGGTCAGCGCCAACTCGGCTTCACGCAGCCGAAGGCTGAAGGCCAGCACCTGCTTCTCAATGTTGTCAGGCGTCAACGCGCCCTGTCCCGCGGTGGGGTCCAACAACCCCTCGGTCGTCTCTGGCACGCCCAAGAATTGCTCGCGCAGGTGCGCGCTGCTGACGATCCAGACGCCCGCCAGCACAGCCACCACGGCAAACAGGAAGCCAATCCGCAGCACGTTGGTCAGCACAGTGGATGGTCGCAGCTTTTGGCGCCAACCGTGTTCCGGCTTCATCAGTTGATCGCGGCGACGCAAGACTGAGTCGCGTCGGTTGTCGGTTATCATCGAGTTGGAAATCCTCACCTCAGATTTTTGAAGATGGCAGAGTGGCGACTGGAGATCGGAGATTCGTCGTCAGCTCGTGAGATACGAACTGCCAATCTCCAATCTCGATTCTCGCCCAGCAAGCCAAACGGACTTGACTTCATTTATTTGGCGCGCGCTCTGCGTCGCGTCCACCATTTCCAATCGAATCTCGCCAAAGTTGCGCTCGTCGGCGCGACGGCGCGCGTCCAGATAACTCTGCAAGATCACTGCCGCGGCGGCGGCGTCCTCAGCGATGTATTCGGCGATGTATTCGACGCTATCCTTGCCAGAGTGTGACAGAATCTCCTGCGCCGCAAAGGTACTCAATCGTTCATCCCAAAAAATGACCGGCGTCACACGTCCTTGCAGCGCGCGCAGCGCATAGGCCAGACGTTCCGCCCACTTGCGCGTCGTCCGCGCTTGTTGGCCTTCGCTGCCATCCATGTTCAGCGGCAGTCCACAGACAACGGCAACCGCCTCCTGCTCATCCACCAGCCGCGCAAGCTGCGCAAAGTCGTCGCGCCGACTGCGCCGCTGGATGACAGTCAACGGTCGGGCAGCCAGCCCCAGGGGGTCGCACGTGGCAACACCGATGCGCGCCAGCCCCAGGTCCAGCGCCAGGAGTTTGCCCGGAGGCCATGATCGGGGCTCACTCATTATCGACCAGCGCCCCTTCGTAGGAGACGCGCACCTGGATCCGGCTTGGAAACCGGGGCAAGGTGTTCAGCCACTCGGGATCCCGATAAAGTTCGGGCGAGCGACCGGGCGTCCAGCGCGCTTCCACAACTTGTCGCGCGGCTTCGGGCGTCAGACCCGCGATGGCATCCTTGACCGCGACAGGGTCGATGGGAATCACGTAGTCGCCGTTGATGGTCATGGTGAACTGAACCTGGCGCCCAATCGCGGTCGCGCCCGGCTCGCGGCGCACCGTCACCGAGTCGGCGACCAGTTTGCCCCGCTCCGGCACGGCCTGCTGCAGCAGCGTCAGCATGGCCTCGTTGCTGGCTTGGTTTTCCAACGCCACCCCCTGGACCAACACGCGCAAGTTCAAAGCCAGTTCATCAGCCACGTCGTCGTTGAATTGGTCGAAGACCTGGGCAATCGTAAAACTCTGGACCGAATCGGGCGGAAGCCACTCGCCAGGCTCCAATTCGGCAGCCAGCGCTTCGTATGCCTTCGCCTCGACGCGCGCCAGCGTCTCTGCCAGAAGTTGATCCTTGTCCTGCTGGGCGACCGTCTTGACCAACTGGGAGCCGCCGCCAAAGGTGCCGTTGGGGTTGCTGACACGCACGCGAAAGCGCAGGCCGCCGCTGACCGTGTTGATGGTGTTGGCGCGCACATTGCCTTGCACGCCCGGCTCCAACGCCTCGATGGGCACGGTTACCTTGGCGCCAACCCCGCCTTCGAGTTCGGCGGGCGCAACGGTTCGGAAGCTGACCGGCGTGCCCGTGCTGGTGTTGACCACCGTGCCAGAGGCGATTTGCACCGGCGTGGTGCCCAGATTGCTGAAGGTGACGGAACCAACGGCCAGATCTACAGGTTTTTGCTGGGCGCCGGTTGTGATCGCCACGCCTCTCTCCTCGATGGTGGTTTCCACCAACCGCGCCGGCAAGATGCGTTCTTCCAGGTCGAGAACAGGTTGATTGGGGTCGGCGATCAGCGGCACAGTGACCGAAAGCGACTCGCGGCCTGGCATGAGCGTGATCGTCGCCGCCGGCAAGACATAGAGCGAAAACGCCGAGAGCAGCGCCACCACAAAACCACCCATCAAAAGATAGCCAGAGAAGCGCAGCCAGAAAGGCAGCGGCTTGCGATAGCGTTGTTCGGTCTGGATACGATGTTGGCGGCTCTGCCAGAGAGTGGGCCGTGCGAGCCGGTCGGCGATCTCGGCGCTGCGCCAGGGAGGTGGTTCCGGCAGGCCAGTCGCCGGGTCTCTGTTGTCGATGAGGGGGAGCGGTGGACGCATACGCCACCTACGGCGCAGGGCTTCCTCGCTATCGAGAAAGACCGGAATGCCCAATTGTTTGGCAACACCGGAGGTGACCTCGTCGCGGGTGACCAGCGCCAGCTCCAGCTTTTGGAGCTGGGCCTGACGTTGGACCAGCCGCATCTTGGCCAGGTTGTCCAGCCCCGACCAGCCAGGTGGAAGGTCGAGGATAATGCGATCCCCATCAGTCTGGCCGAGGAGCCGTCTGGCCCGCTCGACGCCATCTTCCGGGTCAACGTGTATGACTTTAGCCATCAATTCAGGTTACGTTCGACCCAGCCCGGCACGCTCTCGAGCGCCTCGCCAAGCTTGTCGCTATCGCGACCACCGGCCTGGGCCATGTTGGGCCGTCCACCGCCGCCGCCGCCAATGATGCGCGCCACATCGCGCACCAGGTTGCCCGCGTGCATGCCGCGCCCGATCAGATCTTGAGTCACTGCCGCAATCAGCAGCGGCTTCTCCTCGATCTCGGCGCCAACCACGATCACACTGCTGCCAAGCCGGTCGCGGAACCAATCGGTCATCTGGCGCATGGTGTCGACATCGGGCGCGTTGACCTGCACCGCCAACACGGCCACGCCGTCCACCTGTTGCGCCTGGTCGAGCAGCGATTGAGTCTCCTGCTGGGCCAACGTCTGGCGCAATTCTGTCAGTTCTTTTTGAAGCTGGTGATTCTGCTCCTGCAAGTTCAGAACCACGTGATGAACTTGATCGGGACGGCTGTGCAAAAGCTCAGCGGTCTGGGCAAGCATCTCAAGACGAGATTCAATCCATTCTTCTGCGGTTCGACCTGAGACCACCTCGATGCGGCGCACGCCCGCGGCCACGCTGCCCTCGCTGACGACGCGGAAGTTGCCGATCTCGGCGGTGCTATCTACATGGGTGCCGCCGCACAATTCCATGCTGATGCCTTCTTCCTCACCAAAACTGACGACGCGCACCTCGTCGCCGTACTTCTCGCCGAAGAGCGCCATCGCGCCTTCTGCAATCGCGCGCTTCTGGCTGGTCCAGCGGGTGTTGACTGGATAGTTGGCCAGGATCACCTCGTTGCGCCCCGCTCGATATCAGCCAATTCTTCTCTGGTTAGCGGCTGGGAATGGGTGAAGTCAAAACGCAGACGCTCTGGCGCAACCAACGAACCGGCCTGATGGACATGGGCGCCCAGCCGTTCGCGCAGCGCGGCATGGAGGACATGGGTCGCTGTATGGTTGCGCATGATGTCCCAGCGCCGCACCGTGTCGATGGCGGCCTCGGCCGGATCGCCCACCGCCACCGTACCCGATGTCACTGTGCCGATATGCACGATCATGCCCGGAATCGGCCGGCGCATGGCCGCGACCTCGACAGACCAGACCGGCACGTCCATATCTTCCGGGAAGTAGTAGATTTCACCCGTGTCGCTGACCTGACCGCCGCTCTCCACATAAAAAGGCGTCTCTAGCAACACCACCTCCACGGCGTCGCCCACATCTGCGTGGTCCACGATCTGGCCATTGACCAGCAGGCCTGCAACCACGGTGTTTGCTTCGGAGAAGCTGTCGTAGATCAGATGTTTCACGCCTTCGCCTGGCAGGACATTTGCCGCCTGAAGTGAATGCAGCAGGTCGGCATAGATGGCCACATCGGGGGCAAATTTCTCGACCACGCTCGCGCGGCTTTTCTCCTTCTGCTGGGCCAACGCAACCTGGAAACCCGCCTCGTCCACGCCAAAGCCATTCTCTTCCGCCACATCACGGGTCAGGTCGATGGGAAAGCCGTACGTGTCCCACAGAAAAAAGGCGTCCTGGCCGGGAATCAGATCGCTGCCTTCTGTCCGCAGCTTCTCGATCAGCTCATCCAATAGGCTCAAACCGACGGTCAACGTGCGGTGGAAACGCTCTTCCTCCTCGGTGATGGCGCGCAGGATAAAGTCGCGCTTCTGGTGCAGGTTGGTGTAGTGGCTCCCCATCTGCTCGATCACCACCTCGGCCAGCGAGGCCAGGAAGGGGTCTTCAAAACCGAGGATCTTGCCAAAACGGGCCGCGCGGCGCAGGATCATGCGCAGCACATAGCTGCGGCCCTCGTTGCCCGGCAATACCCCGTCGCCAACCAGAAAAGTGACGGCCCGGCTGTGATCGGCAATTGCTCGATAGCGGAAGAGATGCTCTTGTCGCTGCTCGTCGCTCTGCCCCGACAACTCCTGGATGCGGTCGATGATCGGGATGAAGGCGTCCGTATCGTAGTTGTTGTCCGTGCCCTGCAAGATGCTGGCCAGACGTTCCAGACCCATGCCGGTGTCCACGCTCGGTGCGGGCAGCGGCGTCAGTTTGCCGTCCGCTTTCTGGTCGAACTGCATAAAGACCAGGTTCCAGATCTCCAGGTACTCGTCATCGACATTGACGCCCGCGGCGCTCTGCTCGTCCAGGTCGCCCAGTAGAAGTGGATTTCCGAGCACGGACCGCATGGACCCGTGTCGCCCATGGCCCACCAGTTGTCCTTCTTGCCAAAGCGCAGGACACGGTCGGCCGGCGCACCGACGTCGCGCCAAAGCTGTTCGGCTTCGTCGTCATCGGTGTAGACCGTGAACCAGAGGCGTTCCAACGGCAACTCCAGTTCGTTGACCAGCAGATGCCAGGCAAAGCGGATCGCATCTTGTTTGAAATAGTCTCCAAAGGAGAAGTTGCCCAACATCTCGAAGAAGGTGTGATGCCGCGGGCTGGGTCCGACATTTTCCAGATCGTTGTGTTTGCCGCTCACGCGCATACACTTCTGGCTGGTGGCCGCGCGTTTGTAGGCGCGCTTCTCGACGCCCAGGAAGAGATCCTTGAACTGCACCATGCCCGCGTTGACCAGTAAGAGCGTCGGGTCGTTGTTGGGCACCAGGCTGCTGCTCTCCACGACCTGGTGGTTCAGTTCGTGGAAATAGTCAAACCAGAGCTGGCGGATTTCGTGGGTCGTCAATCGTTTCATGCGGGCTTGCCTTCTTCGCAAAGTTTACCCAGAGATAAATGGGACCACATTCGGCCATGAATATCCGGTGATTGTAGGTCAAAGGCCTGGGGGCTGTCAAAAACACCGGCCTAAATCCACCTTGCGTCTCGCCAGGTAAGCAAGCATGACTTGCTCGAAGCAAGAGCTCGTGACCCCATCCGGGATGTCGCCCCATTTGAGTCGCAGAGCCAGCATCGGCTGAGAGCTTGCCATCGTGGACAAAGCCTCTATAATGGATCGACAGTCCGTTCCTTCGCCCCGTGGCGCCAACACCTGAGAGAGAGAAAGCAGGCCGACGATGCCAGAAGAGCAAGTGTTTCTCCCCAGCATCGCTGTAACGACGCTGACCACCGCGCTCGAAGCATTGTGGCGGAACTGGCAACTTCTGCCCGCCGACATGCGCGAAGCCATCGATGTGGAACGCTCGGCATTGGCCGACCGGCTGCCCGCGGCCAGCGCCTATGGACGTCTGGGGGAGGTGGTTCGGTTCCTGGGTTGGCTTGAAGCGCAGGCGGCTGTTCTTGCACTGGCCGGCGAGGTGCTACGCTCTGGAAAAGGGCCGGCAATGCGCGTCGTACACAGTCTATCCGACCCGCAGACCCAGGAGGTTGTCGAGCTTCTGCGCCGTCCGGCACCGCCGCCGGTCGAAGCGAGCCGCAACGAAACTGTCGCCCTGGATTTCTACGTCAACGCCCGCTTTCAAGAGGTCGGCGACTATCAGATCGGCCAGACCCGTCACCTGATCGTCTCGTTGCAACGGGAACCGGCGGCAAAGAGCATCTACGACGGTCGCATCGTGCTCGACTTTGCCAACCTCAATGAGGTGCAGCCGGTGGAGGTGGTGCTAAACGCGTCTGGCTTCGCAGAGACGACCCGTAGTTGGAACCGCACGATCCACGTTTACGCCGACCGGGAATCGCTGCCGGCCATCTTCAACTACAGAGCCGATGGCAGCGCCGGCGAACGGGGGCTGAGCGTCCAATTCTATCATGCGCTCGGCGCGGCCGGTTTTACCACCGAGGTGACCGCGCCAACCGAGGTCATGCGCAGCGGCGCGTCCTTTCTATCCGGTAGTTCAGGCGAGAGCATGACCGAGGAGCAGCCGGTCGACTTCTTTACCAATGTAGACTTTCCTGGCCAGGTGCGCCCGCGTGCGGTGCAAGCGCTGGTGGTTCAATTGACCCTTCAGGCCGTCGCCACCAGCGTTGTCAGCAACCGGGTGCAGGTTGGCTTCGCCAATTTGGACCGCCCGGAAGTGGTCGAAGTCGTGCTCACCAGCTCGCGTTTCGAGGATGTCGCCGGCGAAGCGCGGCGAGTGATGCGCGTCTACAGCCGGGCGGATTCGCAGCCCGCCCTCTTCTTGCTGAAGGCATCGGATCAGCTTGGGCCTGCGTCGATTCGCCTTGACTTCTATCATCGGGGTCGCATGTTGGGTAGCGCAGAGTTTGCGCCGGAGATCACCAACGATGCGATCGACGCGGCCCAGCCGCTGCCCCGCACAACGCCTGCCCAGGAGCTTGGCGCGATTCTGGTCAACCCGCCGCCGCCGGCCGACCTGGAATTGCGGATCGTCTACGATGCCCAGGATAAGGAGCTTACCTTCATTTTGCACTCGACCCGCCCAGAGGTCGGCTATCACTGGCGGTCGGTAGGCAAGATGCCGCTCCAGGCGACTGACCCGCGCGCTATCTGGAAAAGAAGTTCGACGACCTGAGCCAACTGGCTGCCCAGCCGGTGGACAACCTAGACGAGGAGAGCGCACGCGTCAGTATCAGCCAGATCGAATCGATCGGCGAAACACTATTCGAGGAGCTCTTCCCCGAACAACTGCGCGTTGAGTACTGGAAACGCATCAAGAAACTGCGCGAGCAGGGCATCGTCAAGACGCTTCTGATCACCAGCGATGAACCGTGGATTCCGTGGGAGATGGTCAAGCCCTACGAGTTTGGCGAGGATGGCGAGGACGATCAATCTGACGGCTTTCTGGCCGAGACATTCCAGACCTGCCGCTGGCTGGCCGGTCGCGGACCGTTTGATGGCGTCCGGGTGCAGGCGGCTACGGTGGTCGTCCCAAAACTAGACCTTCCCTTTGCCCGGCGAGAACAGGAGTATTTCGTCAACACGCTGGGACCGGCCAGGCAGACTCTGGTCACGACGCTCCAGCGCCGCGCCGATCTGCTGGATGCGTTTGCAGACGGGGGTTTTCAGTTGCTGCACTTCGCCGCACACGGTCGCTTCGACGGCGCAGACCCCGACGCATCACCGCTCACCTTGCAGGATGGCGAACTGACACCGGACCAAATGTCTGGCAGCTCGATTCGCGGGCTGCGCACCCAGAAACCCATCGTCTTCTCAACGCCTGCATACGGGGCGAGTTGCCTTTGTGCTCACCGGTCTGGGCGGCTGGGCGGACAAACTGGTCAATGACGTGCGTGTCTCCGCATTCGTCGGCACCATGTGGGAGGTCAACGACCTGTTGGCTGCCGAATTTGCCGAGCATTTCTACACAACCTGCTGGCCGGTCAAACGTTGAGCGAAGCGCTGCATCAAGCCCGGATCACCGTGCGCCAGCGCCAGCCCGCCAACCCGACCTGGCTCGCCTACACCCTCTACAGCGATCCGAATGGAGTCGTGACCTGGTAAACTCGCTTGGCGGGTGAAAGGGTTATGGACTCTGGAAAAGAGGACCGGATGACAAGGTTTGGTGACGACCCGGGTTCATCACCTGACCTTGTCATTCCATCGTTCTTGTCCGTTGATCTGGCAACCGGTGTCAGGGCGTGAAATCTTCGTCGCCGTTCAATCCAACGGCAAAGGCGGCCAATAGATCGGCTGCCTTGTCGATATCATCCAGCGCGATGGTCTCCACCGCGCTGTGCATGTAGCGGTTGGGGATGCTGACCAGACCGGTCACGACGCCGGCGCGGTTGAGCTGGATGGCGTTGGCGTCTGTGCCGGTGCCTCGACCATGCGCCGCGATCTGGTGCGCCATGTTGGCGGCGGTGGCTGTTTCCACCAGGCGGTCGAAGAGGCGCGGGTTGACATTGGGGCCGCGGTCGATCACGGGTCCGCCGCTGAGCTTGATGTCACCTTCCTGGCGCTGGTCGATGGTCGGGCAATCGGTGGCGTGGGTCACATCCACCGCGATGCCGATGTGCGGGTCGATGCCGAACGCGCTGGTCTGCGCGCCGCGTAATCCTATCTCTTCCTGCACCGTCGAAACCGCGAAGAGCGCACAGTTCAGGCCCTGCAACGCCGCGCGGCGCAATGCTTCGACCACCACCCACACGCCTGTGATGTTGTCCATCCCCGGCGCATTGGCCAACCCATTGCGCATCTCCTGATAGCCCAGCTCCAACGTCACCGGGTCGCCGATGCGCACGAGGCTGGCCGCTTCTTCCTTGTCTTTGGCGCCGATGTCCAGCCACATCTCCTCCAGCTTGACCACCTTCTCCCGCTCTTCGCTCTTGAGCAGGTGGATCGGCTTGCGTGCGATCACCGCGGGGATCGCGCCGCTCTGCGCCCAGACATCACCGATTCGTGCCGACTGAGTCGGAGACAC
>JAAUPU010000070.1 GCA_012032975.1 Caldilineaceae bacterium
TGTTGGTCGTTGATGGCGGCTCTACCGACCGCACGACCGCCATCGCGCGCGCGTACCCCTTTGTGCGCCTCCTGCATCAGCAAGGGGATGGCCTCGCCGATGCGTGGAACCTGGGAATCCAGGCAGCCAGCGGCGACTTCGTGGCGTTCCTGGACCACGATGACTTTTGGGATCGGGAAAAGCTGCGCCTCCAGCTCGACTGTTTTGAAGCCCGTCCCGAAGTTGACTATTGCATCGGCAAGCTACGCTTTTCCTGGAAGAAGGCCACCAAGCACCAACCGGCTTTAAGGCCGATCTGATCGGTCAAGAAGTCGTGGGTCGAGTGCCGGGGACGCTGCTGGCGCGCAAGAGCCTCTTCGACAGAATTGGCCTCTTCGATACCCGATATGCCATCGCATCCGACGTGGACTGGTTTGTGCGCGCAAAAGATCACGGCGCGGCGATGCACACACTGCCGCAACTTCTGCTGCACAAGCGCGTACACAGCGCCAACCTGTCGTCGAATGCAGAAACAAACTCGCGAGAGCTGCTCCATCTCTTGCACAGATCCAGACATACGCGCCGCGAGCGCCCATCCGTCGAGCCAGGCAAGTGAACCGGATGACTTCACAGCGGGCAGAGCTCGTCCAGCGTTATGAACGAGAACTCAACCGAACCATTGCGACCAAGCCCGAATTTATCGCCGGCCTGGATTCAGCGCTTCAGGCCCATCGCGGATATGCCGCCGGCAAGATAGGCGTATCCGAGAAGCAGTGGCTGCTCTACAAGATCTTGTTGGATACACAAGCCGACCGAAGGCAGCAGTTTGCCCATGAGCAACTCCTCGCCCAACATTGGAATGTGCAGTCCGGTCTCTTTCCTGTAGAACGGGCCTTCTACGCACGGTTCACAGAGGCGTATGTCGAACATCTCCTCAACCTGAACTGTTTGGGGCTTTTCTTTGATCTTCCCGACCACGAGATGAGGATCATTCACCATTTCAAGCCACCGGCGGCGCTTGTCTATTTCGGGGATCAGGAGCCTGATCGGTCGTCGCCTGCGGACGATAGTCGCTGCTACTTGCCGCTCTTTGCAAACAAGCGACTCCTGTTGGTGTCACCCTATGCCAGCTTCCTCCGCGACCGCGCCAATGAAGCGACCTTTACCAGGGTATGGGCAAAGACGGGCAAAGGCTGGTTCTGGCCCGCCAGTGTGGATGCGCTGGAGTTTCCGTACGGCTATGAGCAGGCGACGCAGGCAAAATATGGCACGGCGCTTGACCTGTTTGATGAGATAGTCGAGCGAATGTCACGCTTGCGCTTTGACATTGCCCTGATCGGCGCAGGGGGCCTGGGCATCCCACTGGCCAGCGCCGCCAAGAAAATGGGAAAGGTCGGGCTGTCGTTGGGCGGCCATTTGCAGACCATCTTTGGCGTCAATGGCAAACGCTGGCGCCATCGGAAATGCTGGCAACGACGCTACTTCAACGAGTGGTGGGTCGATCTGCCTGCCTCCTACCGACCGTCGACAAAGCAGGTGTCAGATGGAGGGGCATACTGGTGATCGACAGCCGACCCATGTTCGCAAACAGCCCACAGACGAAGAGTGAGGAGCATCCATCATGCTTGTGAGCGCCATCATTCCGGTCCACAACGGCGAGCCATTTCTGGGCGCGGCCATCGAAAGCGTGTTGGCGCAGGGCCACGACGAAATCGAAATTATCGTGGTGAATGACGGTTCGAGCGATGAAAGCGCGGCTGTAGCACGCGCCTACGCCGACAGACCCGACAGCGTCGTGCGCTATCATAGGCAGCCCATGCCGGCCCGGCAGTGGCCCGCAACCAGGGCGTCTCATTGGCGCGTGGGGCTATCCTTGCTTTCCTGGATGCCGACGATCTGTGGGTCGATGGAAAGCTCACTGCCCAACTTGCTGCGTTGCAGGCTGACCCAACATTGGAGGCCGTCTTCGGAGAGGTAGAGCAATTCTTCAGCCCCGAACTGGATGACGCAGCCCGCGCGCGCTATGAACCGCTGCGCCAGATCGGCGGCGGCCATCACGTAGGCGCAATGCTGATCCGAGCCGACGCATTTGGCCGCGTTGGCAACTTTGACCAAACGCGGGGCTTTTCCGAATTTATTGACTGGTATGCGCGGGCGCAGGAGTCCGGTCTGCGCGAACAGGTGCTGGATCAAGTTGTGCTGCGCCGGCGCATTCACGGGGCCAACACAACCCTGCTTCGCCGCGACCAGCGCGTCGTATATGTCGACGTCATCAAGGCCGCGCTCGACCGCAGACGGGCTGCGGCCCAGTCGGCTCCGACTCAGTCGGCTGCGACCCAGTCGGCTGCGGCCAAACCGGATGCAGCAACCACCGGCGGCTGACCGCGCCTTTGAACCCGTTGCGCGCTCAATCTTGCACAGACAAGGGAATAGATGTCGTCTTCCAGCGCTGCGAAGAGTTACCTGCCAGACCCAACCCAAGAGCTTCTGCTGCGCGCCGCCCTGCTCCAGGGGCCGGAAGCTGTCCGCGCTTGGGAAGCATGGATCGAACGGGTGGATGTCGAAGGCGATCATCTCGACGGTGGCTCGTACCGGACATTGCCATTGCTGCATCACAACCTGATCGAAAACGGCGTGGACCATCCGCTGCTGGCACGGTTCAAGGGCATTCGGCGCAGGGTCTGGTATAAGAACCAGATCGTCTTTCGGATGATGGCTGAGCTGTTGTCGCGCCTGCACGACGCGGGAATGCCAACCCTGGTGCTGAAGGGAGCCGCGCTCACCGTCGGCTACTATGGCGACTACAGCCTGCGGCCGATGGAGGATTTTGATGTGCTGGCGCCAACGCTACGTGCAGACGAAGCCATCACCCTGATTGACAGCTGGGGCTGGAAAGCTGGTCAAGGGTCTGCCGAGCGCCTGCTCTCCGCCCCAAAGAAATGCCGGCACGCCGAGAGCTTCACCAACGCGACAGGGCAGAGCTTCGATCTGCACTGGAACCTGCTCCACACCTACCTCCGGCCTGATGCAGACGACCCATTCTGGTCCCACGCGATCCCGCTTGAGGTCGGCGAAGCGCAGACGCTAACCCTCGCGCCGTCGGATCAGTTGTTGCATGTGTGTGCACATGGCGCGTCCTGGAACAGAACGCCCTCCTTTCGCTGGGTGCTCGATGCGTGGCTCGTCTTGCACAAGGGAGGTGAAGTGGACTGGGGTCGGTTGGTCAGCCAGGCGGAGCGTTGTGATGTCGTGCTGCCAGTGGCCGACACATTGGGATATCTGCGATCTGCATTCGACGCCCCGATCCCAGAGGAAGTGGTGCGCGAGCTATCTAGCCGGCCGGTCGGCAGGGTCACGCGCAAAGGATACGAGGTGATGGCTGTCCCAGACAGCCAAAAGGGGCCGATCCGCACCTTCTGGCGTCACTATGCGCGATTTTATCACTCGGAATTCCGAAGCAGCGCGCTGCTCCAGCCGCTGCATTTTTTACGCTTCATGATGTGTATGTGGGGGGTGGATCACCTTTGGCAGTTGCCGCAGGTTGGCTTTCGCAAGATGGTGCAGCGGGTGCGCGAGATGGCCGCGCACCGCGCTGCAAACGTTGACAGCGTCTAGCCCCCGGGAGGCGGGAAGCCGAAAACGCGGTCGAAAGCTTCTTCTACAAGAGAGGTGAGGCGAGGCGGAAGACCGAATCGCCAAAGCGATCCCATGCGCTGCTGTTGTTATAGGCCTCCAGGTTGAACTCCGTGCAGTCATTCAGGTCGGCCAGAAAATCTGCCGCGAGTTCCTCGGACTTCTCCTTGTCATAGATGACGCAGTTGATTTCGTAGTTTACGTTATAGCTGCGCACGTCCATATTGCACGACCCGATCGTGCAGACCTGGGAGTCCATGTTGATAGTCTTGGCGTGGTAATAGCCACCGTTGTAGAGAAAGATGCGCACACCAGCCTCGGCCAATTCCTGGAAGTAGGTATTGGCTGCGCGATAGGGAATCTGGTACTTATGGCCGCGCGGGGTGCAGATCATGCGTACGTCAACGCCAGCCAATGCGGCAGATTTCATCGCTTCCAAGATGGTCTCGTCGGGGATGAAAAAGGGCGACTGGATATAGACATGTTTACGCGCCGAGACGATCAGGTAAAAATAGAGCTGGCGAATGCCATGCCACCTGGAATCTGGACCAGAGGTCGTGATTTGCACCGGAGTGAATTGGTCGACGACTCCTTCATGCGATGGGAAATAGTCGAGCAGGTCGGGCAAGGTCGTGTTGGTTGTGTTATACCAGGCAGCCAGAAAGGCGATCTGCAATGCCAGCGCGCCCTCACCGTGAATGCGCACCTGGGTGTCCCGCCACCGGGGCCAGGCGACGCCGGGCATCTGTTCTTTGTCCAGGTTCATGCCGCCCAGAAAACCAACCTTTCCATCGATGATGGTGATCTTGCGGTGTGAACGATAGTTGGCGAGATGGAGCGTGCGCAGCGAGTTGTAGGCCAGATAGGGCAAAACTCGATCCCTGCCGACTTCATGTCGCTGATATACTGTTGCCCAGGACAGGCGCATTGCTGGCATCGTAGATCGCGCGCACCACCACGCCGGCCTTGGCGCGCTCGATCAGGACTTCCTTGACCTCGTTGGTAAATTCATCGTCAGTCCAGATGTAATATTGCATGTGGATGTGATGCTTGGCGTTCCGCAGATCCTCCAACAGGCGAGGATAAAACTCGTCGGCATCCTGTAGAATTTCCACGTCGTTGCGACCGGTCAGCGTGGGGCCGGCATTGTTGGCAACCAGCTTCATCAGGTTTGGAATGATTGGATCCGGCTCCTCTTCCCGCAGCCGCGCGACCATATCGTCCAGGCTCATCACGCGTGTTCTTTATTTCGCTGGCCGCCTCCTTGCCAATGGCGCTTTCGGCCAATTTCCTCTCCTGGCTGAAGAGCTTCCAGCCCCGGCCTGTGAAGATGTAGGCAATCACGCCGATGACCGGGACCGTGACAAATGCCAGCAACCATGCATAGGTCGACTGTGGGCGACGATTCTCCATGATCAGGAAGATGGCCACAGAAATAAGGTAGAGCAAGAATACAATGGTTAAGACGGATGCGAACATACGTTTGGATCCCTTCTCCGAGAGGACGGCTCCTGAATTTGGACGGATGAACTGCGCATAACAGCGGAAAGCAAAGATGATGACTTGCTTGTCGACAATGAGATTAGACCATTAGTCGGGTCTATCTCCAAACCAACCAAACCGAACCGCAGCTATCGCTTCGAACGGCCAGCAATTTTAGCCGCAGCCAGCGATTGCCCGGCACAATGCTCGATGATAAGCTTACCGTGAGCAGTGAGGGTTCGGCCCGCATCAGGGGTCAAGAGGATTGCGCTTTTCAGTGCTCCACAGAGCAGAGGAAAGGTTCGACTGAATGAACATATTGGACGGGGAGCTTCAGTCAGTGGTGTTGGCGCTCGCGCTGCGCTTCGGTGCGGCGCTGCTGATTGTTCTGGTGGGTCGATGGTTGGCGAAAATGGCCAAACGGTGGATGGCCAAGGTACTCGCAAAGACCACGCTTACCGAATCTCTGGCCGATGTAACGGTCAAGTTCACCTATTATTCAGTGCTCGGCGCTGCAGCTCTGACGGCGCTGAGCGTGCTGGGTGTTCCGACAACCGCGCTGGTGGCCTTCATTGGTGTGGTGATCGTGATCCTGGGAATCGCGCTGCAAGAATCGCTGGGCAACTTCGCAGCGACGGTGATCTTTCTGCTCTTCGAGCCATACAGGGTGGGCGACCTGATCGAGACCGGTCGCGTGGTCGGCACGGTCCACGAAATCCAAATCTTCGACACGGTGATCCATTGTGCCGACCGCAAGGTTGTGGTATTGCCCAACGGCAAGATCCAGGCAGAGGGGGTTACCAATTACTCGAAACAACCTATCTTGCGGGTCGATATCGAAATCGGTATCAGCTATCGGGACGACATCCAGTCAGCCAAACGCATCGCGCTCGAGGTGGTATGCGAGAATGCCCTCGTACTCGAGGATCCGCCGCCCCAGATCATCGTGCTGGAACTGGGCGATAGCAGCGTCAAGCTAGGCATCGCCCGTTCACCCGAGGCGAGGAATATTGGAATCTACTCTGGGAGTTGCCAGAGCAACTCAAGACTCGCTTTCAGCGCGAGGGCATCACCATCCCCTACCCACAGCGCGAGGTCCATCTCGTGTCAAAGCAGTAGGTTGGATGGATTGGCCCTACACAACGACAGCCCGGCGAGCGGCCACCAGATTGCCTGTTGGCGCAGAGATAGGCGTGACACACCCGGTGCCGAGGATAAACCGCCGCCGCTCCGTTGCATCCAATGCGGCTTCGGCCTCGTTGCGCACGCTTTCCGGCGTGCCGCGCACCATCGTCTCCCACTGGCGCAATCCGCCGCACAGAACCTTGTCCGTCTGCAAACGTGCGTCTGCCAGTGTGGGCGGGGTCTCCCGGTCGTGCCAGTTCACCACCTGTGCTGGATAGTCGGCGACCAGGTCAAACATGACATTGGCGCCATGAAGGTGAAGCACGTTGAACCACATGTCACCGGCAGCGTCGAGTATCTGCAAGTCATGCGGTAGGCCAAATTCTCGGTATTCCGCCTCGGTCAAAAGGTCATAGGATGCGTGCTGCACGGCCAGGAAGATTCCGGCAGCCCCCGTTGATTTGAGCCGCTCAATAAATCCCAGGATCGTATCGGTGAGCACATCCAGCCCAAACTTGAGCGCATCTGGATGCTGTCGAAGGTCGGCCAGCAATCGCTCGCCCGCCAAATTCTTGGCTTGGGAGAGGGGGTTGAAGATGGTCTGAATGAACGGCGTCGTGTCACCGACCGCCTCGCTGACCATGCGGTTGGCCTTGAGCACCTCTCCCAGCAGGCCGGTTTCTGGCGCCAGCGGTCGCAATTGCTGCCAATCCTCCGGTGACTGGATCACGCGTGGTCCCCAGACGTAGGTGCCTTCCTGGTTGCCCTCCCAATGGGCGAGCGCACCATATGGAACGACCGAAAAGTCACTGTTGGGCGTAACCTTGATAAAATCGAAATCGTATGTTCGCTGAAACTCCAGAGTAGCTCGCGCCAACTCTTCGCCACGCTGATCGTCGACAGGCCAATGACGCCAGAGTGCGACTGCCGGACGATCCACCGGCTCCCCGGCAATCGTCGCCTCCAATCGCTGTCGCTTGCTCATCCACTCGTTCATCGTTGCCTCCACTCATGTTGCAATCTAGACTTCATGAATCACACGGCCGCACGGAACTGAGAAGCAATCCCCAGTCACCCACTTCGATAGTGCATGATGTACGTTTCCAGAACGCTGTCGATCTGATCCACCAAGACGGGACTCTGCTGACCCTTCGGCCATCGTCGTGGAGAGCACAAATCTACCATTGGTCTCGCTGGGTGGTATAATTTAGCCATCTGACCACCCATTCAAAGTTGAAAGATGTAGCCACATGACGACAACTTCGGAAATGACGATCGGTGCGTTTTCGGACGCACTGGCTGCCAAACAGTCTACCCCTGGCGGTGGGGGTGCAGCGGCCATCACAGGCAGCCTCGGCGCCGCGCTGATCAGCATGGTGATCAATTTCACCCTGGGTCGCAAGAAATACGCGGCAGTCGAGGCCGACATGAACGCCTATCTGGCGCGTAGCGAGCAACTGCGCGCCACGCTCCTGAAGCTGGCTGACCGCGACGTTGAAGCCTTTGGCGCGGTCTCCGCCTGCTACACCATGCCAACTGCTACCGACGAGGAAAAATCAGCCCGCACCGCGGCGATGCAACGGGCGTTGAAAGGGCCACGGAGACGCCTTTCAAGATCGCCGAAGCGTGCCTGGCCGTCATGCAATTGGCCGGACCTGTTGCAGCGCAGGGCAACACCAACGTGGTCAGCGATGTCGCGACGGCCTACACCTGACCGCTGCCGGGCTTCAGGGCGCACTTGTCAACGATCAATATCAATCTGAAATATATTCGGGACCAGGAGTTCGTGGCCGAGTGGACAGCCAAACGGGACGAGCTACTGGCCCAAGCTAGCACGGCTCTTGCTACAGCGAAATCGGCATGTGAATCTACGTTGGGAGTCTCGATATGAGCGCACTTCTGCTGGATGGCAATGAACTGGCCACGCGCATTAAGGCTGAAGTCAGGGAAAAGGTCGCCGACCTCATTGCGAATTACTATTGCACGCCAACGCTGGGCGTGCTACGGTTGAGCGGAGATAGCGCATCAGCCGGTTACAGCCGAGCGATTGGCCGAGCCTGCGCCAGTGTAGGTATCGCCTATCGGCTACACGATATCCAGGCTGACGTCACGCAGAATGAGGCAACTGCGATCCTTGCTCACCTGAATCGAAATCCTGATGTCCACGGTATCATGCTCCTGGAACCAGCGCCGAAGGGCGTCGATCTCCCCTTTTTGCTCAACATGTTGACCCGCGCAAAGATGTCGATGGCGCCCATGCGCTCAACGCCGGTCGTATGTTCACCCAGCGGCCTCCATATTCGATACCAGCGACGCCCATGGGTGGCATCGAACTGATGGAGGACGCGGGCGTGGCGTTCAAGGGCAAACATGCCGTCGTCGTCGGGCGCAGCAACGTGGTGGGCAAGCCAATGGCCATGCTGCTGCTGGAGCGCCATTGCACCGTGACCATCGCGCATTCCCGAACCGAAGACCTGCCCTCCATCTGCCGCAGCGCCGATATTCTCTGCCTGGCAGTGGGACAAGCCGAACTCGTCAAGGGCGATTGGGTCAAACCAGGGGCAGTCGTGATCGACTTCGGCATGTCCTATACCGACACCGGCCTCAAGGGGGACTGCGACCAGGCTGCGGTCAGAGAGATCGCGAGTATGCTCACTCCCGTTCCCGGCGGCACCGGTCCGATGACGAGTACCATCCTGATGCGCAATGTTCTGGA
>JAAUPU010000071.1 GCA_012032975.1 Caldilineaceae bacterium
GTCGTTTGGGTCTCCACACTGTCTGCCCAAAGCTGACGTTTATATGAGAACTCTTACCCGCCGTTCGCTGCTCTATACACTCGCCGTTGCCCTCCTCGCCCACCTGTTGATCCTGCTGCCACTGTTCGATCTGATCCAGGCTGTGGCCGTCCTGCTCCTGGCCGGGCTGATTCCAGGCATCCTGCTGGTCGATCTGCTGGTCGGGCAGGGCGCTGCACCGCCCACGTTTTGGGAACGAATTCTCTATTCTGTCGGCGCGGGCTATGCGCTGCTGGTGGCGGTGATGCTGCTGGTGAGCTATCTGCCCGGCGGCGCGACGACGGGGCTGACCCTGCTGGCATTCGACGCGGTGACGCTGCTCCTGGCCGGGTTGCTCTGGTGGCGAATGGGTCGCGGCGTCTCCCGCGGATCGGGAAATGCTTGACGATGGCGTCGCGGCTGCAAACCGGCGTTGGCTGATCGCGGGCTTGCTCTCGCTGCTTCTGATCGGCGCGTTCTTTCGCTTTACAAATCTGGGCTACGCTGAATTTCAGGGCGACGAGGCGCGCGCGGCCCTGCGCGCTGCGGCCGTGATCCAGGGCTACGAAGATGTGTTGCTGATCCACAAAAGGGCCGACCGAGATCCTGTTGCCGACCACGCTCTACGCGCTGACCGGCCACTTGACCGAGACCACGGCGCGCTTGCCCTTTGCGCTGGCCAACTTGACCGCGTTGTTTGCCGTCTTTCTGCTGGGTTGGCGGCTGCTCGGCCCCATCGCGGGCTGGTCTGCCGCGCTGCTGCTGGCGCTGGATGGCTACTTCATCGGCTTCTCGCGCATCGTGCAATATCAGAGCATCATCTTTCTGACCTCGGCGCTGGTCGTGTTGATCCTCTACCGGCTCTATCGACAGCCGCGCGGCCTGATGCCCTATCTGACGCTGGCCTCGATCTTTCTGGCCACCGGGCTGCTCTCCCACTACGAGGCCGCGCAGGTCGTCGTGCCGCCTTCTTTCTGGCCGCAGCCATCGGCTGGCAGCGCAAGGTAAGCTGGTCGCGACTGCTGATCGCGCTGGCGGTGGCTGGCGCCGTCGGGGTCGCTCTGCTGGCGGTCTTCTACATTCCCTTCGTGCTGCACCCCCACTTCAGCGCGACCTACACCTATCTGGTCGACCGGCGTATCGGAGGCAGTTTTCCCTACAACAACCTGGCCGATTTCGCCCTGCGCACCACCATCTACAACACCAGCTATCAGTTCGGGCTGGTGCTGCTCTTGACGCTGGCCGCGCTGACCCTGGCCTATCGACGCGGACTCGGTCGCGTATGGGGCACGGTCGTCGGCGTGGGGCTGATCGGCTTCATGGCGATGACGGTCTGGCGCGCCGAGTGGCTGCGTTTTGGCGAGACCGACTATCTCTTTGCGCCGATCCTGTTGGCGATTGTGGTGATCTGGATTTTGCCCAAGATCAGCGTCGAGGAGCGGATGTTGTGGCTCTGGTTTGCGCCGCCTTTCTTTCTGTCGCTTTATCTCCTGCGCGACCCCAACTCCCATTTCTATATTTTCTACACGCCGTGGATGTTGCTCGCGGGGCTGGCATTTGCCAACGCCTGGCGCTGGCTGGAAAGACGAATCGGAACAGGGGTCGTGGCTGTAGGCGTGGCAGGCGCGGCGGCGTTGATCGCGCTCTTCGCCTTCTATGCGGTCAATATCTTTATCCGCCACGATGTCGAAGTGGTGCGCAACTGGGAGACACAGGATGTCATGCCGGCCTGGCTGGTCAGCACGCCGACCACGGGAAATCCCATCTTTGGCGTGCCCCATCGCAGCGGCTGGAAGGCGGTCGGCGCGCTCTTCGACGACGGTTTGGTTTCGGGCAGCTATGCCGCCAATGTGCGCCAGTGGATCGGCGACTGGTATACACGCGGTGGCGTCTATTGCGAAGACGCGCCGGAGATCGTCATCCTGGAACTTCTCGAACGCGAGGAAGAACAAGCCGAACTGGTCGAGGCGATGGGCGGCGACTATGGACTGGCTGCTGTCGTCCAGGTCGATGGTGAGCCGCGCATCCATCTCTATCAACGCGGCATGGTGGACCATCCCGTAACGATCTCTGCCGATGAATATAGTGCCCGCTTTGACCGCACGATGGCGGATGCAGACTTCCCGATCCTGCTGCCAGATGTGGCTCCGCAGACGACCGGGTTGAACATTCGTTTCGGAGAGAGCCTTGCACTTGCGGGCTATCGGCTGGCCGAGTCTGAAGTTGCACGTGGGCAGGCATTGGACCTGGTGCTTGTCTGGCAGGTGATCGCACCGGTTTCCACAGACTACACACTCTTTGCCCAGATTCTGGGGCCAGAAGCGCGCAAGTTCGGTCAACTCGACACGACGCTGGATTGCAATTCCAAGCCGACATCTGACTGGCAAGTCGGCGATAGGGTCGTCGGCCATTACCGCATCCCCGTTTTCCAAAATGGAGAGTCGGGCGTTTACCCGTTGTGGATTGGCCTCTATGACAATCTGGTTCGGGAGCGTCTGCACATTGTGGATGGGGACGGCAACGACGTAGGCGATGCGGTGAAGCTGGCATCCATCACGGTGACAGAGGAACGTGGCCATGCTTCAGATGACTGAGTCGCGCTGGCGCTGGTCGCGTGGCTGGCTCCTTCTGCTCGTTGTGATGGTCGCCATCATCCTGCGCTTCTGGCAGATCAATAGCCTGCCGCCCGGCTTCCACGACGACGAAAGCTTCGAGGGACTGGAGGCGCTGCGTATCCTCAACAACCCTGAGTATCGCCCCATTTTTCTGACCGGAAGCTCGGGTGTGCCACCAGCCAATATCTACGCCAACGTGGTGATGTTCCGACTCTTCCAGCTTTTTGGCGGTGAGCCGGGTCCGTTGGCCATGCGTGTGACCGCGGCACTCTTTGGTGTGTTGAGCGTGGCGGTTCTCTTCGGTCTGGGCCGCGAGATGACTTTTCAAGCCCAGGCACGCGCGCGACTTTCGGCGGCTTTTCCCCTCTTTGCTGCGGCTGCGCTGACCATTCTGCGCTGGCACGTCCACTTCAGCCGCATCGGTATCGAGCCGATTCTGGTGCCGCTGCTCTGGGCGATGGCGTTGTGGCTGCTCTTTCGTGGTTGGCGCACCGGCGATTGGATCAGCTTTGCGGCTTCTGGGGTCGCAGCCGCGGCTACTATCTACACTTATCAGGCGGCCTGGATCATTCCGCTGATCCTCGTCTTGGTCACGCTTCATCTGATGATCCGTGACCGCGTTTGGCGTCGTCCGCAAGGGGCCGCACCACTGGAAACAGATGGCGTACTGCAAACCCGGCGATTGCGGGGTGTGTTGCTCGCTGCGATGACGGGATTCATCCTTCTAACCCCGTTGCTACTCTTTTTCTGGGACAATTGGGATCTGCTGGCTGCGCGCCCGGATCAGGTATTGGTCGTGGCCAAAGGAGGTCGCAGTGCGGCAGCTCGAATTCTGGACAATGGCTGGAGCATGGTCAAGATGTTCGGCCCATTGGGCGCACCCGGTGACGACAACCTGCGTCGTAACATTCCCGGCGCGGCTGTACTCGATTTCTGGCTGGCGATTCCTTTCTATCTTGGCCTTCTGGTTGCCGTCTGGCGTTTCCGTTTTCCGGTCTATGCCGCGGTCTTGCTCTCGCTGGTCGGCCTGGCGCTGCCCGGCGTGGTGAGCACCAGCGCGCCCATTTCCATCGCAGCCTGGGCTTGACCGGGCCGATTGCGGTGTTGTGTGCGTTCGGCCTGGACACGGTGTGGCAATGGCGACCTCTGCGCGGCGAATGGACGCGCTGGGCCGCGGTGCTTATCCTGATCGGCGCCACCTTCAGCACGGCGCAGAATTACTTCGTGCGCTGGGCAGCCTATCCGGGCCTCTTCTACTCGCTCGATGTCGGTTACTGGCAGCTGAGCCAGGCCATGGCCGAACTGCCAGCCGATGCACCCGTCTATCTGACGCCGCGCCACAAACCCCACCCGACGCTCATCTTTGCGCCAGAAGCCAACGGCCGGCCCGGGCGATCTTCTTCGATGGACGCCGCGCGTTTCCGCTCACCGCTGGCTCGAATGCGATGCCGGAATATTACGTGGTGATCGGCCACGACGACCCCCGTTCGGATCTGCTGCTGCCTGAACTCTTTCCGAATGCCACGGTCCAGCAAGAATTTCAGGATTTCGATGGCCAGCCCTATGCGCGCATCTACGTGCGCCCGGCTGAAAGTCAACCTGACCGCGCTCCGCAACATCTTCTGGAGACCGAGCTTGGCGACGGTATCTCGCTGATCGGTTTCGACGTGCAGCCAGATACGCTGACGCCCGGCGCCGATCTTTATCTACAGCTATACTGGCAGACTAACAGGCAACCGACCGCCGATTGGACCGTCTTCACCCACGTGCTCGGCCAGGACGCGGCCGGCAATCCGGTCTTGGTGGCCGGCAAGGACAGCCCCCCAGGTGAGGGCAGCCTGGTCACGACCCGCTGGCAAGCGGGCTGGCAGGTGCTGGACGAATACAAGATCGCGCTGCCTGCCGATCTCCTGCCAGGCGAATATGCGCTTGAGATTGGCCTCTATCAACATGATGGCCCTCGGCTCCCCGCGCAGGGCAGTGGACTGAACCTGGGCAAAATACAGATTGAATAGCGACTCCCCCGGTCTGTCCGCCGCCCCACGCGCCCTCCTCGTATTGACAGTTGGCTCTGTCATCTATCTGGCCGCGCCCTACCTGCTCTTTTTTTTGGGCTGGCTGGATAATCTCTGGGCGGCCCTTTTTTCCCTCTTGCTCGTCGTGGCCTTCGCAGCATCCACGCTCGATTCTCGTCGCTCGCTTGGGGAATCCAACCCCATTGAGCTTGGGGACCGTGGATTGTTGACCTGGCGCGGCTATCTATGGGTACTCGTGGTCGCTGCCGCGCTGATTCTACTATCGGGCATCGGTGGATATGGTTTCCAGGATCTGGACTGGACCAAACACAACATCGTCCTTCGCGACCTGATCTATCGAGAATGGCCGGTGGCGTATACTTATAGTGGCGTTCCCGTGTCGCTGGTCTATTACATCGCCTATTACCTACCCGCTGCGCTGCTGGGCAAGATGGGCGGCTGGCTCTTCGCCAACCAGATATTGGCACTCTGGAGCCTGCTCGGTTTGGCGATGGTAATGCTCTGGTTTTTGATCTTGGTAGGCCGTCGCCCCGTTTGGGCTGTGCTCTTGCTCTTTGTCTTCTTTTCGGGGCTGGACGCGGTCGGCGGTGCGTTGACCCATTCATCTCTGGGCGCATTCTGGCCAGAGGAGAGCTTCCCATCCGGTCTGACATTCTTGACCAACCTCGATAGCTGGGCAGGAAAATGGGAATTTAGCAGCATGCTCAAGCTGCTCTTCACAGTGCCGAATCAGGCGCTCTCTGGCTGGCTGGCCAGCGCGCTGCTGTTGTTCACTATCCTGAATTCCAGGTCGGCTCGCAACCTGCTCTTCGTGTGGGGCTTGACCGCGCTCTGGACCCCCTTCGTAACCTTCGGCCTGGCGCCATTTCTGGCTGCGGATCTACTGCTGTGGCGAGGGTTGTTATGGTCGCGACTTCGCCAATACTTCTCGTTCCAGAATATGGTGGGGCTTCTAATTCTTGCTCTGGTTATCGTCTACTTTGTCACCAAATTCGTCCCCATTTTCCCTGGTGCAGACATGGCGATGCGAAACGGCTTTTTCTTTGCAGAATTGGCCAGCGCATCTGCGAAAGCGCGTTGGGCACTCATGCTGCTGCTCTTCTGGCTGCTGGAGTTTGGCCTCGTCGCCGCCCTGATCGTCCGGAGCGATGGGCTGCACACCGTAGCGGAGCGGACGCTTTTTGTCGTGGCGCTCGTCTGGCTGGTGGTGCTTCCATTTTGGGTTTTTGGAGAAGTAAACGACCTCAACATGCGCTCGTCGATCCCGTCGCTGTTTTGGGTGGCCGCACTCTCTGCCCGTAGCCTGCTCGCTCCCAATACTACCTGGCTTCAGCGCACGCTTTGGGTCGTCTTGATCTCTCTGGCTGCGATCAACCCGGCCAAAGAGCTGACCAACCATCTCTCCCAGATTGTGCAACAGGGCCAACTCCGTCATTTCAAACTTGATGAAACGGATGAGCGCACGATTGTAGCCGCCTTTCGGGCACAACCAGACCGGCTCACTCAATATGTCAGCAGCAGCGCTTCGCCCTTTTTCCTTTGGCTAACGAAGGAACGCGGCGAACCATCGACCCAACCGATCCTGTTCGATGACAGATTGGTTCTGCGCGATGTGGCGATTGCTTCGCAACAGATCGCGCCCGGCAGCGAGACCAGTTTGGCGACGGTCTTCGAGATGTTAGACTCTTCCACGAGTAACTACAGCTTTGCGACACGCCTGATCGGTGCGGACGGTCTGATGCTCTGGGAGCAAGAGGCATGGCCTGCCGGTCGCCCAACCAGCGGTTGGCGACTTCATCGACCCCAATTCGATACAAGAACAATCGAGGTGCCTGCCCATTCGAAGCCCGGCATCTATCGCTTGGATGCCTATATCACTGACCCGGACCGGCGCGACAAGGTCGCGGCCATCGACCTGCTCTCTGGCCAGGACTTCGGCCAACTGGTGGCCTTGGGCTATCTGGTCGTCGGAGATCCAGATCTTGTGCCCCGCCATCCAGTTTCCGAATCAGTCTTCTTTGGTGAAGAGATCGAGTTGCTGGGGGACAATTTGGACCTGCACGCGCGGCCGGCGCCGGGAGACACGCTATCGGTCGAACTTGTCTGGCGTGCGGCGGAGACCTCTTCTACTGAGTGGACGGCGACAGTCCAGTTGCTCGATGAAGCAGGCAGGCTGATCGCTCAACAGGATCACCCTCCCCTTGAAGGCTTTGTGCCGATGCGCCTGTGGCAACCAGGTTTTACAGCGGTTGACCGCTATGAACTTGAACTACCAACTGAACTTGAGCCGGGTTCTTATCATCTGATTGTCGCACTCTACGATGGCAATGGGCGCCGCCAAGACGTTCAAGTTGCCGGCCGCGAGCTTGGCGACACGTTTAAGATCACAGAGATCGTTGTCCCTGAATGAAGAGCTCCCGCACCCGGACATTCCTGACCTCAATACTTCTCCTGGCAGGACTCTTTGCCGCGGCCTGGATACCGCGCGCCCTTGCCCTGGACCGTTTCGTCACGCCCGACGAACCACGCTGGTTGGCTCGTTCTGCCAACTTCACCCAGGCGCTGGCGACCGGCGACCTGGCCCGCACCTATCAGATCGAACACCCCGGTGTGACCGTGATGTGGGTGGGAATGGTTGGGTTTGTTCAGCGTTTTCCAGGCTATGCCCGGATCGCGCCAGGACAGTTTACGTGGGACCAGGGTGAGCTTGAAGCCTGGCTGGCTGAACAGCGTGGACCGACGCCCTCGAACTGCTGACCGCGGCGCGGGGGTGGATGGCGTTGGCAATCGCCCTGGTCATCACCCTATGCACGCTGCCACTGCAACGTTTCCTGGGCGCGTGGGGCGCGGCCGTGGCCGTTCTTTTCGTGGCCTGGGATCCGTTCTTTCTGGCGCTGTCGCGCCAACTGCACCCGGACGGTCTGCTGGCTGCGCTTTGTCTGTTGGGGTTGCTGGCCTTTTTGGCGTGGCTCTATGCCGGTCGTCGCCGTGGAGATTTGCTGTTTTCGGCCGGCGCGACCGGCCTTGCCTTGCTGACCAAAGCGCCATCGCTCTTCCTGCTCGTCACCGTCGGCGCGCTGACCGCCATCACCTGGCTCAGAGAACGAACGCGCGCGGAGCCAGGCGCGGCGCGCAAGCTCTGGCTCGGTCTGCTGGCTTGGGGCGGGGTCGCGCTCCTGGTTGGGCTGATCTTCTGGCCCGCGCTCTGGGTCAACCCACTGGGAACGGCGCGCCAGGTGCTGGCCGGTCTGTTGAACCAGAGCGGTGGCCATGTCAACGCCAACTTCTTTCTGGGCGAGGTGACCGACGACCCCGGCCTCTTTTTTCTATCCCATCGCCTTCCTCTGGCGGACGACGCCCGTCGTGTTGGTCGGTCTGGCCAGCGCGCTGGTGCTGACCGTGCTCCGCTGCCCGCCCTCCGATGAGAGCCGAGTGCGCAACGCGCTCTTTGGCTTGATGCTCTTTGCGCTGATCTACTGGCTGGGCATGGCGGTCAGCGCCAAGCAATTCGACCGCTATTTCTTGCCCGCAGCCTTGGCTCTGAATGTGATCGCGGCCATCGGCTGGATCGGGCTGGGGGGCGCGGTTGCGCGCCGGTTTCAGCGTCCTGTGGCTGGCTATGCGCTGCCAATGCTTGCCCTGCTGTTGATCGGCGCATCGAGTCTGCGCCACTTTCCCTACTATCTCACCTATTACAATCCGCTGGTCGGTGGCGCGAAGACCGCGCCGCAGACGCTGATGGTCGGCTGGGGCGAAGGGCTGGACGAAGCCGCACGGAGGCTGAATCAGCAGCCCGACGCCGAAAACTTGCGCGCCGTCTCCTGGTATGAGACCGGTCCCTTCTCCTATTTTTTCAAGGGGGAAACAGGACGTTGGTCCTATCTCGCGCCGCTGGCCTGGCTGGACACCGACTTTGTCGTGCTCTACGTCAACCAGTGGCAGCGCGACATCCCCGATGCCAAGATATTGGCCCACTTCGCGCAGCACGAACCGGCCCACATTGTGGTTGAAGACGGGCTGGAACTGGCCCGCATCTACGACCTGCGCGACACGCTGCTGCCCGATTTCGTCGAGATCGACGACGACCGCGTGGCCGATTTCGGCGCGCAGATTCGACTGGCAGCCATCGAACTGGAGGGGCGTGAGGCCCACGCGGGCGACAGCTTGCCGGTCACTTTCTACCTTCAGGCCATCGCACCCATTGGGCAGAACGTCAACCAGCTTGTCCAATTGATCGGGCCAGACGGCGATCTGCTCTGG
>JAAUPU010000072.1 GCA_012032975.1 Caldilineaceae bacterium
CGGCAATGGCATCACCATCGCTATCGAGAACGGCAAGTTGGACCTGGGGACCTATCAAAACGTGCTGCTGCTGGAGATGGACGGGCCAAAGCAGCGGGAGCTACGCTGCAAGGTGCTCGCGGGCTAAGGGGAGAGCGCGGGTGCGCAGATGTTTCATGGATCGGAGCGACCGCTGATACAATCTGAGGGTAGACGTTGCTCTGATCCATATCACGAGTTCATCCCATGACGATTCAAGAAGCCAGACATCTGGAAGACAATCGAAGGGAAGCGCCACAACTGAATAGCAGCGCGCCGACCCTCGCTGCCGGTGATTTTTTGACCCGCGCCGAATTCGAGCGTCGCTATGAACAGCATCCCGAAATCAAGAAGGCTGAGTTAATCGAAGGAATCGTCTACATGCCCTCCCCCGTCCGAGCGAAGCAACACGGCGACCCACATTTCGACATGATCAGTTGGCTCGGAGTCTTTCGCGCCAACACACCGGGAGTACGCGGTAGCGACAACACCACGTTGCGACTCGACAACTGGAACGAGCCGCAGCCGGACGCTTTGCTTCGACTGGAGCCTGCGCTGGGCGGAGGGTCGCAGATCGGCGAGGATGGTTACCTGGAAGGGCCGCCCGAGCTGATTGTCGAGATCGCCGCCAGCAGCTCTAGCTACGACATGAACCAGAAGAAGGCGGTGTACGCGCGCCACGGTGTTCCAGAATACCTGGTGGTGCTGACCGAAGAGCAAAGAGCGGCGTGGTTCGCGCTGCACGACGGCGAATATCGGGAGATCGCGCCGGACCAAGCTGGCGTCATCCGCAGCGAACTCTTTCCTGGTCTGTGGCTTCAAACGGCCGCGATCTGGGACAACGATCTGACGACACTGCTGGCCACACTTCAATTGGGGCTGGCCGTCACCCGAACACGAGGCGTTTGTAAAAACACTTCCCTCGCCAGGAGAAACCCCATGACCCGAGCCTTTTCCATGATCGACATCCCGACACGACCGGTCAAACCTCGCCAGATGGGACTGACCATGATGATCGACTGGGGCATCCCCCTGACTGCGCAACAGGACACCTTGGCGCTCGCGGGTGACTTCATCGACCTGGCCAAGATCGCGGTGGGCATCTCTGGGTTGCTCTCCGAGGAGATGCTGCGGGCAAAGCTTGATGCCTATCGCGCCGCGGGCGTCGAGCCTTTCCCCGGCGGCATGTATGTCGAACTGGCCCACAAGCAGGGCAAGACCGATGCCTATTTCGCCGAATGCAAGCGGGTAGGCTATTCCCTGGTCGAGATTTCTGACAATGTGGTGCACTTCTCGCCGGAGACGCGGTCGCGGCTGATCCGCCAGGCAGTGGAGGATCACGGGCTGCGTGTGCTGGGCGAGGTGGGCAGCAAACATGTGGAGACCGACCCCGCGACGCTGGTCGCCGACATCAAGGGGTCGCTGGAGGCGGGCGCGTGGAAGGTCTTCGTGGAAGCGGCCGAATTCGTGGTGAAGGGTGGCTTTGACACCGGATTGGTCGAATACATCCTCAGCGAGGTGGATGCGTCGGACATCCTCTTTGAACTCCCAGGCCACTGGATCGCGGACGTTCACGCCCATGAAATCTACCGCATGATGATGTGGCTGGTCGAGCATGTGGGGATCGACGTCAACATCGGCAATGTGGCATCGTCGGAAGTGATCCCGCTGGAAACATTGCGCACCCACGTCGGCGTGAACATGAAACTTTGAGCGCGTTTGCCTGCGCAACACCTCACCCGCGTGACAAGATGAGCCGCCAGATATAGAGAATCACACCAGCGGCCTATCTTCCATCCCCTTTCACTCTACCTCCCGCTATACGCAAGCCGCCCCAATTGCTCACCGGGTCAACTCGGCATAATTGTGTTGATGTAAATCGCGCGTGCTATAATCCATGAACTTTTGCAGCGGATGTGCGCGTCGAGGAGCAACACTGAATGTATTCGAATTCGCCCAATCGAGGCTGGAATGCCTTGTCGCAAAACCAGAAGATCGGCATCGTGGTCGTCGGACTGCTGGTTTTGTATGGCATCTTTGCCTCTGCCGGGGGCAGCGGACCGCTGGCTCGGCTGACGGACCCGGGCTGGATCATGGCGGCGGCCGGCATTGTCTTCCTGGCTCTGCCGATCCATGAATTTGCCCATGCTGCGACCGCGGTTGCGCTGGGCGATCCGACGCCCAAGTTGCAGGGGCGCTACACGCTCAACCCGCTGGTGCATATTGACCCAATGGGCGCTATTCTGATCTTCCTGGTGGGCTTTGGCTGGGCCAAGCCGGTGCAGTGGAACCCGCGCAACATCACCATCGATCTCCGTCTGGGTGCGATTCTAGTGGCGATCGCGGGTCCGCTCAGCAATCTTGCGCTGGCTGCATTCAGCTTGATGTTGCTCGGATTGGGCATTTTGCCAGAGGCGCTGGGTGAAAGCTTTCTTGGTTTTTTTGCCTATATCAACGTCCTGCTCTTTGTCTTCAATCTGATCCCCATTCCGCCGCTGGATGGCTCTCATGTCTTGTTTGCGCTCTTACCGGGAGACACATTCCGGCTGCGCGCTCAACTGAGCCAGTTTGGTTTTATGCTTCTCTTCGGTGTGATCTTCTTGGCGCCGGGCGTCATCCAGACGCCGACGAATCTGATCATGAACTGGCTGATCACCATCTTTCTTTGACATGGATCATCGAATCGCGACAAGGCCTGCGCAGGTAGACGCATGGCGGAATACCCGCTATCGAGTCGGCCAGTTCTTCGCTGGATTCAGAGCGCGGGTCAGCGCAGAGGAGAGCGAGCTGGCAGCCGATCTGTTGCCGGCAGGCGCGGCGGCGCTGTTCGATCAGATGCCGGTCGACGCCCAGCGCCACAGCCTGAATGTCTTCTATACATTGCGCGGCGCTGGCTTTGACCAGCCTGACCTCCTTGCGGCGGCCTTGCTCCACGACGTGGGCAAGACCGCGACAGGGCGAAATGGCGCCCGGCTTACCCTCTGGTGGCGCGGGCCACTTGTCTTGGCAGAGACCATCTCGCCGCGCATCTTGCGGCGACTGGCCAAGGAGAGCGGAACGGGATGGCGCCATCTGATCCATATCCATTTGGAGCACGCACGGATCGGAGCAGAATGGGCGCGGTTGGCAGGTTGTTCGCCGCTCACCTGCTGGCTGATCGAGACGCACCAGGCTAAGGCGCCCACGGAGCCAGCGAAAACGACGACCAACTGCTGGCCGCTTTGCAGTGGGCCGACGGCAGAAATTGAACCATCAGGAGCAAAAATGGCAAAAGCAAGCATCACGATCATCGGCCTGGGCGTGACCGGCGCAAGCCTGGGCCTGGCCCTGCAACGCCAGGAGACCAGCTTTGAGATCGTCGGCCACGACAAGGAGATGGATGCCGCCCACGCCGCGCGCAAACAAGGCGCGGTCAATCGGACCGAGTGGAATCTCTTCAGCGCGTGCGAAGACGCCAGCTTGATTGTGCTTGCCGTGCCGTTGGGCGAAGTGGGCGGTCTGTTCGAGTTGCTTGCGGACACCCTCGAACCCGGCACCATGATCCTGACCCTTTCCAGCGTGATGCAGCCGGTCATCGACCTGGCCGCCAGACATCTCCCCGAACATAAGAATTTCATCGTCGCCCACCCGATCTTGTCAGGCATTGGCGGCGCATTGCAAGTTCGTGGCGATCTCTTCGACGACGTCGTCTTTGCTCTGGCGCCGGGTCTGCAAACGGACCCCAACGCAATCCAGCTCGCCAGCGATTTTGTGGCTCGTGTCAATGCACAGCCGCTCTTTGTCGACGCGCTGGAACACGACGGCATCATGGCCGGGGTCGAACATCTGCCGCTGATGATGGCCGTTTCGTTGACACACACCCTCGCGTCTGCACCAAGCTGGCGAGAGGCGAAAAAGCTGGCCGGTCGGCGCTTTGCCCAGGCCAGCGATATGGGCGACAGCACTGCGCAGCTCTATGGCGCGCTCCACGCCAACCGGGCCAATCTCTTGTTGCGCATCCGCCAGCTCCGCGAAGATCTGGCTGAATGGCAGGAGTTGCTGGAGGTCGATCCGCCTGAAGGTGAAGAACATCCGTTGATGGGCCGCTTGAAGGAAGTGATAGAGGCGCGCCGATCCTGGGCGACACAGGCGATGCTCAAGAACTGGGACGATGCTCCAGAGCCGCAAGAAAAGGTCGAAAGCTCGGGGCTGTTCCGCCAGATGTTCTTTGGCAACTTGATGAACCGGCGCGGCTCGCCGGGTCGTGAAGAGAAGAAATAGAACACGCCACACCTCGTGAAGCTGATCATCCAGATACCATGTTACAACGAAGCGGCCACGCTGCCGGAAACGCTAGCCGCGCTCCCGCGGGCGGTGCCAGGCGTGGATGTGGTCGAAACCTTGGTGATCGACGATGGCAGTCGCGATGAAACCGCCCGAGTGGCGATGCAGTTGGGAGTGGATCACGTGGTTCGCCACCCACACAATCGGGGGCTTGCCCAAGCCTTTGCGACGGGGTTAGAGGCGTCGCTACATCACGGCGCTGACATCATCGTCAACACCGATGCGGACAATCAGTATTGGGGTGCAGACATAGCAAGGCTGGTAGAACCCATCGTATCGGGCCGCGCGGATCTGGTAATCGGTGACCGGGATGTCGCAGCGCAGCCCAATTTCACTCCCTTCAAACGGTGGCTACAGCGGCTTGGTAGCTGGGTAATCTCGCGGGCGGCCGGTTCGACTGTGCCTGATGCGACAAGCGGCTTCCGGGCGCTGACGCGCGAGATGGCATTACGCACGCTGGTTTTGAGCGATTACTCGTACACATTGGAAACGCTCATCCAGGCCGGCGCACGGCGGGCGGCCATCGAACATGTGCAGATCCGCACGAATCCGCCCACGCGTCCCTCCCGGCTCATGACCAGCCTGCCGAATTACCTCGCCCACTCCACCGTCACCATCGTGCGCGCCTACACACTCTATCGCCCGCTGCGCGTCTTCACTATTCTGGGGTTGATCTCGGTGGCGATCGGGGTCTTGCTCGGCGCCCGTTTTCTCTATTTCTTCGCCTTTGGCCGCGGAGACGGCCATATCCAATCGCTGATCCTGACTGCCGTCTTCCTGATCGTCGGCTTCCAGGTGCTGCTGATCGGCCTGGTCGCCGATCTGGTGGGCTTCAACCGCAAGATTTTGGACCAGGTTCTGTATCGAATCCGCAAAATCGAAGCTCATCGATCCGAGGAGGCCGAGCATGACGATGGCTCGCCGCGCTCGCATCTCCGTTGAACAAGCATTCGTTACCTATGAAGCAAACTCCGTGAACCATTGCCCATGACTCCAGAGCCAGAACTACGCGTCTGTTATTTCGGCACCTACCGTGCGACCTATTCTCGCAATCGGATCATGATCAAAGGGCTGCGTCGCAACGGTGTCACCCTCATCGAGTGCAACGAGCCGCTTTGGCGAGGGATCGAGGATCGGGTGGCCGCGGTCGAGGGTGGCTGGCGGCGACCCGCATTCTGGTGGCGCGTGGCGCGGGCATATGGCCGGCTGCTCATTCGATTTCTGCGCTTGCGCGGCAAATACGACGTCATGGTCGTCGGCTACCCGGGGCAGTTCGATATTTTCCTGGCGCGAATCCTGACCTGGCTGGACCGCAAGCCGCTGGTCTGGGATGTCTTCATGTCGATCTATTTGATCGCATGGGAACGCAAACTTGACCAGTCGAGTCCCACTGCGGTGGCACTATTGCAGCGCTGGGAGCAGTTGGCCTGCCGCCTGCCGGAGATGCTGATCCTGGACACCGAAGAATATGTCGCCTGGTTTGGAAAGAGCCACGGCGCCTCCTCCGAGCGATTCCGCCTGGTTCCAACCGGCGTGGAGAGTGACAAGTTCCGCGCCGTGAGGGAGAGCGCCGGCGAAGACGACACCTTTACCGTTCTCTACTACGGCACCTTCATCCCAAACCACGGCGTGTTGACGATGGTGGAGGCGGCAAGAGTGTTGGCGAATGATCCGTCCATCTATTTTGAGATGGTCGGCGATGGACCCGAGCTTGCGGCAGCCCAAGCTTTGGCGAATCGATATGGCTTGACCAATATTCGTTTCGTCGGATGGTTGGAGCAGCAAGAATTGACGCAACGGATCTCGACGGCGGATCTCTGTCTCGGAGCCTTTGGCGAGACGCCGCAGTCGTTGATGACGGTGCAGAACAAGATCTACGAATGTCTGGCAATGGGCAAACCGCTTGTGAGCGGGCGGGGACCAGCCGTGGAGCGTGCGCTGCGCCACGCAGTTGATCTGTTTCTGTGCCCACGCAATGATCCGGTGGCGTTGGCGCAATCGATCCTGCTTTTGCGCAGTCAGCCGCAGTTGCGCGCCCGTCTCGCCGAGGAGGGCGCACGCCATGTGGAGCAAGCATATAGCCTGACGCCCATCGGCGCACGGTTCCGGCGTCATCTGCTGGAGGTACAGGCACAATCAGTTGAGCCTTCAATGCCCGCCTCTAGGCCACAGCAGGAAAATAAGTGTCCACCAAGTCACACGAAGGTACCTGAAGAACAGGTCAAGACTTCGTGCTTCTTCGGGTGCCTTCGTGGATGGTTTGTATTTTGGATTCGCCCTAGAGATCGGCTCCACAGCATCTGTCAGTTACCCTGGGCTGGGATGCGCCATGGCGATTGAAGTCTCGGTGATTGTGCCGAATCTGAACTCGCCGATGATCGACCGCACATTGGAGGCATTGCGCGCGCAGACATTCGACCTCACCAGAGCGGAAGTGTTGGTCGTTGGCGTGGACGAGCCAGGGCTGGTCACCGAGGACAGATTGGTTCGGCGGGTCACGGTGCCTGTTCCATGCAGCGCGGCGCAGAATCGCAACCGCGGCATCGCCGAAGCCCGCGGACAAATTCTCTGCTTCACCGACGCGGACTGTGTGCCCTCGCGTGAATGGCTGGTGCGATTGACGGCGCCCTTTGCCGACGCAGAAGTAGCGGTAGTGGGCGGCGGAGTGGACGTAGACGCGTCCAACTATTGGACGTTGTGCGACAACCTCAGTTGGTTCTACCGCTTCCTGTCGACAGCGCCCGCGGGTGAACGCGCCCATCTGCCCAGCCTGAACCTGTGCGTTCGCCGAAATGTCGCGGGACGGGTCGGCGGGTTTGACGAGGGCTTTCCCAATGCAGCTGGCGAAGACACTGAGTGGACCGCGCGCCTGAGATCGGCTGGCGTGGCGCTGCATTTTGAGCCAAACGCGGTCGTGCGCCACTGTCCACCGCGCAGCACATTCGCCCAGATCTGGCGCCATGGCTACCTATATGGCCGATACTCATCCAAGTTGCAGCCGGAGCTTGGACGCCAGTTATCATCTTCGGATGCCTTCTGGCTACCCAGAAGCTGGTGGCTCTTGCTGCTACTGTCGCCCCTCTTTGGCGCATTGGCAACCGCCCGGGTGCTGGGCGCTCTGGCGAAAGGCGCCCACGCCAGAGAGTTGGCAACCTGGAAAGCAATGCCCGGTATTTGGCTGACCAAAGTCGCCTGGTGCGTTGGCGCCAGCAACGCGCTGCGCACGGGACTCGAGCGCACGGCCCGCCGGACCACGGTCGAAGATCACCAACCTGTACAACAGCGATGAGATGGCTGTCGTTGTCTCGTCATTCAGGCATTCGAAGGGTTTCTTGATGGCGACATGCCTTGTCACCGGCGGGGCCGGCTTCATCGGCAGCCACTTGGTGGATCGCTTGATCGAAGCAAATCATGCCGTCGTTGTGATCGACAATGAAACGACTGGCTCCCGTCGCAACCTCCACAAAGATGCGATCTATATCAATGGAGATGTGGCCAAGGTCGAAGAATTGCGTCTTGCCTTTGAGTATCCGATCGATGTCGTTTTCCACGTCGCGGGCCAGGCCTCGATCGCGCACTCCTTTGACGCTCCGGTCGACGATCTGACAACCAACGTGACCGGCACCGTGAACGTGTTGCAGCTTTGTCTCGAACACCGCGTCCCCCGTTTGCTCTATGCCAGCTCAATGACAGTCTATGGTCGCCCGAATCAATCGCCGGTGGACGAAGAGGAGCCTTGCAAGCCTATCTCCTATTATGGCATTACCAAGTATGCTGCCGAGCGGTACGTTCTAGCCACTGGGCTACGTGACGATCTCGATTTTCCGTTCGATGTCACCGCGCTGCGCATGTTCAATGTGTATGGCGCACGTCAACGGCTGGACAACCCATACCAGGGTGTTCTTGGCTTCTTTCTGGGTTGCGTGCTGCGCGGCGACCCTATTCCGGTGTTTGGCGACGGCTCACAACCCGCGACTTTGTCCATATTGATGACGTGGCGAATGGATGGTTGCAGGCGTGGGCAAGCCCGAACGCCTTCGGCCAGGTCTACAATCTGGGCTACGGGACCGGCGTCTCGATCTCAGAACTGGCAGTGGTCGCAGCGGAAGCATTTGGGCACGATGGAACATCCTACCCGCACCTGTCCGGCCCCCTACGTCCGGGCGATCAACGCCACATGACAGCGGACATCTCGCGCGCGCGGGCTGAACTGGGGTGGCGTCCACAGATATCTTTGAACGAAGGTTTGGCAAGAACCGCTGCCTGGGCGCGTGACGAAGGTGCGTGACGAAAGGAACAGGGCGCCATCTCGTGGCTGACTTCCACACACGTATCCCTGATCCACGGCCCGACGTATTCAAACTGTGCAGCTTGTGGAGAAAGCATTGAAGTCTGCGAGCGTTTCCGTTGCCATCCCCTGCTATAATGGCGCTGCCTTCATTGGCCCGACCATCGAATCATTGCTGGCCCAAACACACACCGCCGACGAAATCCTCGTGATCGACGATGGATCCGAAGACGAGAGCGGACGGATTGCAGCGAACTATCCGGTACGCCTGATCCAGCA
>JAAUPU010000073.1 GCA_012032975.1 Caldilineaceae bacterium
CTCGCGGGCGATGCCATGTTCGGCCAAGGCCTCGCCCAAGATCGTCTCGGAAGCGCCTTGACTGTAGACGTCGGCGGTGTCGAAAAAGGTGATGCCCAACTCGAACGCGCGCCCAACCGCAGCTTTGCCGCTCTCGGCGCTGTCCGGGCGCAGACTCATGGCGCCAAACGCGACGGCGGATACTTCAACGTCGGTAGCGCCCAATGGCAGATATTTCATGGTCTCTTCTCCTATTCTGGGGCTGTTTCGATCTGCATCTCGAACGTCGCGGTCAGCGCGGCGTCGGGTGCGAGGACGCGCACGCCGCTGCTGGGTTCGCCATTGGCGAAGAGGTTGACGCCATTGTTGGCGTTGGTGACCGGCTCGACCGCAAAGTATGGCTTGTCCGGGTTGTAGAGGATCAGATGACCAAGCTCTGGCGAGCAGCGGAAGCGTACACTCACGCCACTTTCCGGCCAGGCGATCTGACCGTTGCCATCGTAGCCGGCGAAACAGCCGTCCAGGAAGCGATCCGCCGGCAAGGCGCGGCCTTTGCTGAAATCCTGGTGGGCGGAAAGCGGCTGCGGCGGCCCGGATGGGATGCGGTTGCCATTGGCGTCGGGATAGACGCCCTGCACGGAGAATTCGAGCAACACCGCTTCGCCCGACCGCGATAGCCAACGGCTGAAATAGGGATGCCAGCCGAACGCCGGCCGCATCGGCGATACGCCCCGATTCCACAATGACATTTCAGAAACGACGCGGTTGTCGATCAACGTGTAGGTCACTTCTGCATCAAAGGGCCACGGCCAGTTGATCTGTTCAAGCTCAGTCGAGCGAAAGGTGCAGCGTAGCTCTGTTTCGCTGGAAAATGCGACATGCCATGGATGGCCGCGGACATCGCCGTGGATCGAATGGCGTTCGCCATGGGCCAGTTGATAGGCACGTCCATCGAAGTTGAAGCGACCCGCCTCGATCCGATTCGAATAGGGGACCATGAGAAAATTGCTCGCCGGCAAATCGACCTCTGCCCGGCGAGTATCTGGCATGATGGAGAGCCAGCCATCTGATGAATGGGCGTAGAGTGCCACTGTGTTGACGCCGTGGGCGGGTCCAACGTCAGGCGCAAGAACGGTTCTCGAGCGTAGTTGCAGACATGGATTGACCTCCAGATTGGAGTCTGATGAAGGTGTTTGCAGGGCTTCTATTCCAGTATAACATCGGCCTGTCTCATGAAGTATTCATCCGAATGGCAGCGCGCGAATGGTATAATCCATACGCTTGTACCAAAATGTAGACCAAGTGGGTGAATCACAAAATGTACATCAGACGCCTGAGATGGACGCTCCAACTGTTGTTTGCATTCTGCATCGGCCTTGTGCTGATGGTCGTGGCCCAGGGCGCGGAGCCTGCCCTAGCTGCCGACGAAGAAATCGTATATATCGACGCCGCCGGTGTGATCCGCGTGTTGGACACCCATCGCACCAGCGGTCGGCCGTTGGTTGAGTGGTTCAGCCCGGAAGGGGACTGGCGCTCGTTTGGCCTGGGTGACTTCAACAATGACGGCGACTATGAGATTGTCGCGGTTGGCGGTGAAGGATTCAATGGCAAGCTGACCGTTTACGACCCGGTGGTGGCCAAAGAAGGAGAGGACAACGCGCGGATCAACGGGGTGCCCTGGGAGACGCTCTATACGACCACCTTTGCCGGGCGTCCTACTCTGGTGGAGACGGGCGATTTCGCCACGGATGTGGCTGGCGATGAGATCGTCTATGGCTATGAGCTGAATGAAACTGAGAAAAACAACACCGGCGACAACTACCGCATGGTCGTCTTGCGGGCAACCAATGCGCAGTCGCCCACCGGGCGAGAATGGTCAACCCTGGTCCCAGGGCGCGACAGCGTCGAGAAGTGGAGCCGGATAGCCGCTGGCAACTTTGACAACCGTGCCCCCGACAACATCGTTGTGATTGACGAAGAGCTTGGCGACATGCACCTTCTGTACATTGATGGCAACCGATTGTTGTCGCTTCTCGAACACGACGACAACAATACTGCAAAGTGGCGCGACGCTGCGTTTGGGCAGTTTGTGGATGGCGGTCTGGAGGAGATGGCCGCGACGCGTTATGCCCCTCTCAATCTGGCCAGCTACTATGTGCTGAACTATGACCAAAACGATGGCAGTGTGGACGATGTCGTTTGGGAAATCTTTGACCCCAGCCCACGGGTCGTCTTCATGGGCGATGTCAACGGCAGCGGCGACGACGAAGTCCTGCTCCTGCGCAATGTTCCGCCCGAGGTTGGAGATCGACCACGCCTCATCCTGCGCAACAACGGCAACGACAGCGTCATCCCGTTCGAAGTGCCGTTGGACGCCGACAATGGCTATCGAACTGGCGCTTCTGGCGACGCGGATGGCAACGGCAAAGACGATGTGGTGGTCATGCGCAGCAACAATGCGGCCGTCTATCTGGATGTGGCTGTGGGAACGACGCGCAATGACTACGCAATTTCGTCGGATCGACGCAACGTTGCGCTGGCCGACCTGGACCGCAATGGCTTTGAGGTCGTCGCCTTGCTCAACGCCGAACCGGATCCGCTCGTCGCGACGATCAAATTGCGCGATGGAGAGGACTCCTTCGGGATCGCGCTTACCAACGCGGGGACGGGTGACCAAATTCCATTTAGCGCCTCGGTGGTCGAGGGGCAAAGCTGGGCCACGCTTGCCCAGGCCAGCGGCACAACGCCAGCAACGGTCACGGTGACCATCGATGTTACGAATTTGACGCCGGGTGAACACGAGGGGGAGATTGAGGTAATGTCCAGCAACCCGGATGTCGCCAATCAGCCCTTGAGCATCTCCATCCAGTTGACGGTCGAGGCGACGATCCAGACGAATCCCGTGGCTTCTTCCTTTGACTTTTTTCCCTGTGACGATTCGATGACGCCGATTACCCAGACTGTGACGGTTGATGGACCATCGGGCATGAACTTCGAAGTACAGGTGGCTGACGATTGGATTTCGTCGAACCCCAGCACAGGCAGTGTACCAGCCACCATTGGCCTGGTCGTAGACCCAAGTAAACGTTCTGCCGACTACGATTCGACCATTCTCCGATTTCTGGCTGACAGCACTGGCGATGGCGTTAAAGAGCTGCAAGGTGTGTCTCAGGTCAACCTGGCCTGTGTAAACGGTCGTGCCTATCTGCCGCTGATCATGCGCTAGCCGTGCCGATCTCTCGTCTCTCAGCGGGTGGTGACTCGCCAGCCATTGAGGTGGACAAGATGACCATACCAGGGAATGTCGATGCCGATCCCAAAACCTGGCGCATCTGGAATGTGCACCTTGCCATCGACCAGCCGGTAGTTGGAGACGTCCAGCCCATGGGCCACCGCTTCGTCCCATTCGATGAATGAAAAGCTGTCCATCGCGGCAGCCAGATGCCCCGATGCGTAATTGCCATAGAGCCGCCCATAGTGGTGGGGTGCGGTAAGCGCCTCCCATTCAACCAGACGCGGACCCAGAGCCAGCCACTGCGTAAAACCATAGCCAAAGATGTCATATTGGACGACATCTACAATCCCCTTTTCTGCCCATTCGAGCAGCCGGGGTGAGGCAAGCCCCTCTCCATCCGCGATCAGAACATCCATCCTTTCATCGAGCATCCACCCCCGCAGCTCTTTGTACAGGATGTCGTCCTCGTGAAACGCTTCCTCGATCCAGTAGATATTGCACGAGCGCGTCTCGGTGATGACCCGTTTCGCCAGGTTGAGGTTATAGCCGTTGTTGGCATCCAACATCAGCGTACATTCATCGCCGACTGCCTCGCGGACCGCGTGGATGACGGCAATATCGCGTGCCGTACCCTCTTCAACGGGCATGTGTCGCGCGCCGCGACCTACCTTGATCTTGAAAGCGCGATGGCCGGCCGCGTAGCCTTCCTGGGCCTCCCTGGCCATCAGGCGGGCTGCTTTTTCATCGGTGGTTTGTTCCAGGTCGTCGATATAGAGCGACGTGTCATAGGCAGGTACGGCCAGGCTCTCCGGCGCGCTCCTGCCGTTGACACGCGCGGCCATGCGATAGACCGGCTCGCCTGTGCGCTGGCCGATCAGATCCCACAGGGCGAATTCGAATGCCCGACCCGCGTCGAGTACGCCGAACTCTGGATGAAAGAATTCGTCAAGACGACGATTTAGCAGTTGCTCCCCTTGCTCTTTGGAAGAGGCAGAAAAGCCGAAGCCATCGGTGCCATCCTCCAGAATGATGTGCGCCACGGGCGTGTGGACGATCTGACCATGATCGCCGAGTCGAGCATTCTTGCCGGCGTGACGAGGTCGTTTTCCTTCAAAAGCACCCAGCTCAACACCGACAATTCGAGGGTTTTTCATTTGGGGATCTCCAATATCTCCTTGGCCTGCGCCAACAGTTCGTCCGGGTCGAATGGTTTGGTCAGATAGAAATCCGCGCCCGCATCCTGCCCGCGCTGGCGGTCGACATCCTGGCCTTTGGCCGTCAACAGGATGATGGTCACATCGTTCATCTGAAGTTCTTGTTTTACCACCATACAGACATCGTAGCCATTGAGTTTGGGCATCATCACATCCAGGAAGACCAGCTTTGGGCGCTCCTGTTGGATGATCGCCAGCGCTTCTTCGCCGTCGGCTGCGCTCAGCAATTCGACATCGTACTCCTCCAGATCCTCCAGGGTCTGCTCCAGCAGAAGCCGGATATAGATCTCGTCGTCTGCGATCAAGATTTTATGCGACATACGTGGTCTCATGTTCCTTGTCGGTGACCTGCGCTGGCGCGGCTGGCAATGTGAACGAAAAGGTGCTGCCGATGCCCAGCTCACTTTCCACCCAGATCTGGCCACCGAGCTGTTCGATGATCTCTTTGCAGATTGACAGACCCAGACCCGTGCCCTGTGGCTTGGCGGTCAACGAGTCGCCGACCTGTTTGAATTTCTCGAAGACGGTGGCAAGATCCTGGGGCGCGATGCCGATGCCGGTATCAACGACATTGACCATGACCATCTCCCCATGCAGGGTCGCACAGCAGGTGATCGATCCCTCATGGGTAAATTTGATTGCGTTCGAGATCAGGTTGATGACGACCTGGATCAGCTTGTCCCGGTCGGCCAGGACCAGCGGCAGGTCGTCGGCCAGCTCGACGTTCAGCGTCAGTTGCCGCTGCATCAGCAGCGCCATGATCGAAGAGATCGCCTGGTCGATCACATCACCGATCGACAGTGGCTCCAGTTGCCATTCGAAGCCGCCTGCCTCGATCTTGGCCAGGTCCAGCACGTTGTTGATCAGCGTCGTCAGCCGTTCGCCCTCGGCCAGGATGATGTCCAGGTTGTGCTGGATCTGCTCGATCGAGCGCTGGGTGCTCCGATCCACATGGCGAACGTGGGGGAGGATACGATCATCCAATCGCCTGCGGATGATGCTGGCGAAGCCCAATATCGATGTCAGCGGCGTGCGCAGTTCATGGCTGACGCTGGCAAGAAATGTGCTCTTGGATTCGTTGGCAGCCTCTGCCGCGGCCCGCGCACGTTCGGCTTCCTGAATGGCCAGCGCAAGCTCCGCGGTGCGCTGTTCCACCTGCTGTTCAAGGGTGGCATAGAGCCTGGCATTTTCGATGGAGATGGCCGCCTGGGAAGAGAGCAAATTGAGCACTTCGAGCCGGTTGGGGGTGAAGACACCCGGCGCCAGGTTGTTCTCCAGGTAGAGCATCCCGATCAACTTGCCCTGGTTCATCAGCGGGGCACAGAGCAATGAGCGAGGCCGCCGTGCGACGATGTACGGATCGCGCATGAAGGCGTCGGAACGGGTTGCGTCGTCCAACACGACGCTGGTTTGGGTGTGGGTGACGTAGTTGATGATGGTTCTGGGCAAGGGTGTGGGACTCTCTGCCCCCAACGGTTGCGAACCCAGAATCGCGACGTCGCCCTGATCCGGCCTCTTCTGGGCCTCGGCAACCCACTGGTCTCCGCTGCGCAAGAGCAGCAGGCCAGATTGCGCGCCCGCGTTTTCGATGACGATGTCGAGCAACTGGGCCAAGAGACGGTCGAGCACAATTTCACCGGAGAGAACCTGCGAAGCTTTGATCACACTGGAGACGTCGATGGTGCTGACCGCTTCGTCCCGGGCGGACATCAGACCGGACTGTGCAGCGAGAAAGTCCACGCGACGGCGTTCGAAGAGGGACGGATAACGGCTTTCGAGGTGGCTTACTTTGGCGCTGGCGCCCCATTGTTGATAGCTGTAATGGGCATTGAGCAGGTAGTAGTTTCCCAGATGGGGCAGCCCTCGGCTGGTGTGAAAGTTACCACACAATTCTTGGGCCAGGGCGGTTTCGTGGAGGTATTCGTGCTGGGTGGAGCGGGCAATGGCGCGGTCGTACAACTCACGTGCGTTCGTATGGTCGCCCTGGATGCGCGCCATTTCAGCGCGCATGAGATCGGCCTTGTGCGCATAGTTCATCGGCGCATGTTCGGCCCAGCCGTCCATTTGGGCGATCAATCCCTCTGCTTTTTCCACCATCGCGGCCCGCTCATCCGAGGGAAGCTGACCACAAATTTGCAGCAATGTCAGCCCATAATGGAACACGTAGATCGGCACAAAGGGCGTGGAACGCGCGCCGTCAAGGTCTTTTTCCGCCTGGCGCCCGTGCTCATAGGCCAGCGAGTATTCACCGAACAGGTAACAGAGGATCATCGAATTGAAGTGAAGTTGAAAGACCCCGGTCCGGTTGTTGGTGACCAGGTTGCGGGGGAGCATCTCGGTGATGTTGTAGAGCTCGCCGGTCAGTTCGTAGGGTTGACGGCTCTTGCTGGTCAGGTTCTGGATGATTTGACGGAAGATCTCAATGTATTGGCGGACGGTTTCCTGGCCAATCTGCAGCAGAATGTTGGAGTAGCGGCTCATTTCCTGGGCTACGTCGTCCAACTTGCGCCCCAGGTAGAAGAGCCGAACGCAGTACATCTGTGCGCAAATTGCGGCCGTCTCAAGGTCGCCCCGGTCCAGACCAAGCTGAAATCCGGTGAGGGATGGTTGCAGCGCGCTGTCCAGATGCCCTTTCCAGTGCAGGACGCTGCTCGCCACGACCTGGATCGTTTTGGGCGCATAGTCGTTCGGATGCCGGGGAAGTAAATCCAGGGCCAGTTTGCCAAAGCGATAGCCGACGTCCAGCTTGTTGAGCAGGCCGCATTGGACCAGTGCATAGTTGCCAAAGACGGTCGCGGTCGTTGGGGCGTCGCCAAAATCCAGACAGAGTTCGACCTGCTGCGCCGTGAGCAATGGATAGAGTTGGGGAAACGAAAAATAGGTCGGCTGGGCAATGCTGGCCATGATGCGCAGGCCGGCCAGCGCATGGACATTGGTCATCGCCGGCAGGTTGGCCAGGTCATCGAAGGTGTATGCTTTCAGCCGAGTTTCCACCGCTGCGAGCCGTTGGTTGGTCTGCTGGCGCGTAGGCGCGCTGGGCAGTCCAAAATCGAGCAGCTCCAGCAGTTGCAATCCCGTCTGCACGGCTTTGAGCGGCATGTTCTGCGCTACGTATGCCCGTATCTCCACCTCGTAGACGGGCACCTGGTCGAGCAATGTGCGTGCGTTCTGGGTGACCGCACGGGCCATACTCTCCATCTGTTCCAGGCTGCCGGTCAAGTACGCGGCTTCGGCCGCTTCGGCGTGGAGCGCCAGTGTCAATTCGTATCGGTTCTGCCAGGCGTTGTCGTCCAGCAGATCCAGACCGATCAACAAGGTTTGCAGCGCGGTCTCGTAGGCGCCTGACGACTTTGCGCGTTTGCCGGCTGCCAGGTTGAGTTCAGCCAACTGGCTGCACTCTTCCGGTTTCTCGATCAGAGCGCGACCCAGGTTGAGGTGATAAACCGTGGTGACGATCTGTTGTTCCCGATCCGGTCCGGGGGTGGCGGCCAACAGTTGCCGCCCGATGCGCAGATGCAGTGACTTGCGCTCGGCATCGGGGATCAACGAATAGGTGGCCGCGCGTACGTCGTCATGTACAAACCGGTAGCGCGTTGACCCATTGGGCTGGGCCTCGACCCGCAAAGGCCTGCCAGTCGCCCGGAGCGGGCGGGGGCTTGGTTCTCCATCCGTTGCGGGCACGATGAGACCACCCTGAATCGCATCGGCCAGTTGGGAAAGCAGCCTTTCGGGGCGACTCTCTTCGATCTCGCTGAGCATGCGCAGATCGAAGCTTGTGCCGATCGCGGCTGCGGATCGAAGGATCTGCTGCGATCGGCTGGCAAGCCCGCGCACCCGCTCGATCATCAACGCGACGACATTGTCGGCGATGTCGTGGTTGAGGATCGCATCCAGCCGCCAGCGCCAGCGATGTTCTTCCTGGTCAAACCAGACAAAGCCCTGGCTGTAGACATCGCGCAGGAATTCGCGCAGAAAGAAGGGATTGCCATTGGTCTTTGCGCTGAGGATGCGCGCCAGCGGCACCGCTTCTTCTGAAGCACAACGCAGGGTGTCCACAAGCAGCTGGCCGATGGCATCCAGTTCCAGCGGCGCGAGCGCCAGCTCGGTGATGGCATCGCCACCCTGGCGAATTGCATCGGCGGCTGCCAGCACCGGGTGTGCTGCGGTGAGTTCGTCTGGACGACATGCGCCGATGATGCAGAGGTGGCGTGTGTCCGGCGTGGTCACCAGTTGCTGAACCAGCCGCATCATCAAGCCATCGGCCCACTGGAGATTGTCCAGAAAAATGACCAGCGGGCTGCCCCGTTGGGCAAAGACGCGTATGAAGGTCTGAAAGACCAGATTGAAGCGATTTTGCGCCTCGGCCGGGGCCAGCTCCCGGGTTTCTGGCTGCTCGCCGATGATCAGCTCGAGTTCGGGCGCTACCTGGCTGATGATCCGTCCATTGGCGCCGAGCGTAGCG